>JAJDBQ010000085.1 GCA_029261255.1 Nitrospirales bacterium | reverse complement strand
ACAATGAGTTCCTTGATCCGCCCTGTGAGAAACAAGAATCCATCTGCATCAAGATAGCCAAGATCCCCAGTGTGGAACCATCCACCCCGCAGCGCCTCCGCCGTTTCTGCGGGAGCACGGTCGTACCCTTTCATCACACTCGGCCCGCGAACTGTGACTTCCCCTATACCTGTCTCGTCTGGATTGACAATCCGTACTTGCACATGCGCAACCGGCGGACCAACTGAACCAGGCTTTGGGCCAACGAGTGGACTAAACGCAATGACGGGCGAGGTCTCAGTCAATCCATAACCTTCACGGATGGAGAATCCCAAACTCGTCAAATCCTTCATAATCTGCTGGTCCAATTTGGCGCCACCACTGCACAACAGTCGAAGGGATTCACCAAAACGTCGGTGAATTGGAGCAAAGAGAAGCCGTCCAAGATTCCACCCCGTGTATCGACAGACAAGCCACGAAAGGCCGAGGAGTCCAGTGGAGAGAACGCGTACGACCGTCGGCCGCCGACCAAGTTCATCGAAAATCGAGCGCCGGATCATCGCGAAGACTTGGGGCACGCCAACCACCATTGTGACCTCTGTCTCATGAAGACATTGCAATAAATCAGGTCCCTTTAGCGATTGCAAGAAAGTTATCCGCGCGCCAAGAAGCAGCGGAACAAGGAAGGCGGTCATAAACGGATAGGCATGGTGTAGTGGGAGGATCAGAAGAAAGTTATCCTCTGGTCCCGCCAAACCCGTCCCCACCAGTGCCTTAGCATTGGTCATGAAATTTCGGTGGGTGAGCAGGACCCCCTTGGGACGGTTCGTCGTGCCTGACGTATACAAGAGAGAGGCCACGTCGTCCGGTTGCACGATGAGATCGACTGGTGGATTCTGTAGGCCTTGTGCCACGAGATCCTTGAACACTAGCTGGGTAGATGTCTCCGCGACATCCATATTCACAAGCGAGACTGGAGAAAGAAGATCCTTGAGCAACGGCCAAGTCCGTGAGCTCATGAAGACCATGCGACTCTCTGAGGTCGTAAGAGAAGACAGCAACAGGTCTCGTGGCATCTGAATATCTAACGGAACAGCTATGGCCCCGATAGTGATGATGCTCAGATAGGCGATAGCCCATTCCGGGCGGTTCTCCGCCACGATGGCAACACGATGTCCACGGCCAACCCCTAACTCTGACAGGCCAGTCGAGAGCCCACGAATCTGCTCTTCAATGTCACGGTACGTGTGACGCCGGTAGCTCTCCCCTTCTTTCATCTGCATAACAATCCGATCTGAGGCCACGGCAGCGACTGCCCGAAAAGCCTGGGGAATGGTGACCGGTAGATCGTGGGGTTGGATGAGAGGACTTCGCATATTCAACGTGATGGCATGAACACGAAAAGGAGGGAGTGTCACTCCACTCCACAAGCATTCTTGCCTACAATCCTGTTTCGCACATCGTGATAAATGGTCAACAATGATACAGCACTTTTATGTAGGTTTTTCAGAGCAAGCCTCATACCACCGTTATTGCAACAGAGAGTCAAAAGAATCAGATGAAAAGGGATTGGTACTGTGGGAAAATGCCACAACTCAATGTGATGTATAGTGACAGGAAGCCACAATCTTTTCACCTCTTAATCTACTGCATTCTTCAATGTTGACTCCCACCTACTTAGCTAAACGAAACACACACATTCGTTTTATGGTCAAATCCATTTTTAAATACAAATAAAAGAGAAACATAAATGGTATAACCTTTGCTGGATAAAGTGGCTTCAATACGATTATCAAAATTGAAGTTGCCAGTCACTGAGGTATGGGCGGGCCGATCGAGTGAGCAAACTTAAGTATTCGGATGTGCTGGGTGACATACGACGAATAGTGCCAAATTTTTCAATAACCGACGCGATCGCCACAACAGAATCTGATAAAAAATGGCGCTCAGTTGCATAACATATCCTGTAGACTCTTTTACAAATACATACAGCCACGTTGGAGAAAGCAAGCCGAACGATGAATGTCTCATCACCTATTCAATCAGTTTTTCACCCCACTGATTTCTCCCTCGCCAGTGAGGTGGCGTTTGTTTATGCCTTAAAAATAGCGTTGGCCGCGAAAGCTGAACTGAGCGTGATTCATTATGCTGAACAGGGAGTGGGGACAAGCTGGGATTACTTTCCTAAAGTGAAGGAGATTTTGGTCAATTGGGGTATTCTCTCCCCAGACTGTTCTCAATTGGAACTGACCGACCTTGGTTTGCGAGTGGAGGGCATTATTGCCACAGGACCGGATATCTTTGGTTCGATTGTTCAACACCTAAATCAAAAAAATCCAGATCTCATGGTCCTTGCCACCCACCAGATCGAGGGGTTGAACCGATGGCTGGATACTCCAGTAGCCGAACCGTTGGCCAGGGAAGCGCGGTGTCCAACACTCTTCGTTCCACCATATGCAGAAGAGCGTGTGGTCTCAGATCAAGAAGGAACCGTGACGCTTGAACGAATTTTACTTCCTGTCACCCGATTGGTCCCTCCGCAATTTGCCATTGATTATACTGTTGATTTAGCCAACCTACTCGCTGTGAACACGATCGACTGGAAGATTTTTCATGTAGGCGAAAAGGAACACATCCCAGCCCTTCATCTCCCGAAGCATGAGGGGTGGAAATGGGAAAAGCTCGCCCGCCCCGGTCATCCAGTTGATCAACTACTCGAAATGGCAACTGAATTTTCTCCCCACCTCATCGTGATGATGACAGAAGGTCATCGTGGATTGTTCGATGTCCTGCAAGGCAGCACAACTGAACGCATCGTTCGTGGTGTACGGTGTCCCGTTCTAGCCGTTCCAATCATATCCCCTGATGAGTGATGTCTTCATAGCAGATGAAGAAGAATCGACAATCGAGTAGATAATGCGGGACTCACGAAGGGGGCTTCTCTCATCTGGCGAACTCTACCTCATTCTTCTCTTAGACGAATCTTCCGCGTTTTCGGCAATTGCCAAATCGCAAGAACGGAGTAGTGTTGAGCTGAACCGAACTTCACGCTTACAGACAGGTTATAGGAGCCAACTAGATGCAAATTGAATTTTTAGGGGCGACACAACAAGTCACCGGTTCATGTTATTTACTGCACGTCGGAAACTATCGGGTGCTGGTTGAATGTGGGTTGATTCAGGGCAGTCAAAAAAATGAGCGCCATAACCACGATCCGTTCCTCTTTGATCCCAAAGACATTGATGCCGTGGTACTCACCCACGCCCATCTTGACCACTCCGGGCGCCTACCGTTGTTGATCAAGCAGGGCTATAAAGGGCACGTCTATACGCATACGGCCACAGTAGATCTCTGTGCCATCATGCTGGAAGACGCCGGCTATCTGAATGAAAAGGAGGTGCAATGGGAAAACAAAAAACGCGAGCGTAAAGGCCTGAAGTTAATTGAGCCATTGTATACCCGTGAGGAAGCGCGTGCGGCTCACAAACACTTTCGGTCTCTCGACTATGGAAAGACCGAGGAGATTATCCCCGGCGTCAAACTGACATTGCGAGACGCGGGTCATATCCTAGGTTCCGCCATCGCAGAGTTGGAACTGCATGAAGGGAATCGCTCTTCTAAAGTGGTGTTCAGCGGTGACCTGGGCCATCAAGGGTCGCCCATACTACGGGACCCTGAAGCTGTGAGGCACGCAGACCTGGTCATCATGGAGAGCACTTATGGCGACCGTCTACACCGAGACTGGGACCAAACCTGGCAGGAGATGGGTGAGATCATTTCCAGTGCCCACAGCGGCAAAGGCAATATTATGATCCCCGCTTTTACGGTCGGGCGTACCCAAGAACTCTTGTACATGTTCAGGCACTACTTTGATGAATGGAGG
>JAJDBQ010000084.1 GCA_029261255.1 Nitrospirales bacterium | reverse complement strand
AACTCCTGCCGATGTGCTTGGATAAAGGCGTACTTCATTGGAGTTCCCTGGCAAAGTACGCCGCGGCTTTTTTTAAAATATCGCGCTCCTCGGTGACTCGTGTTAACTCCTGTTTGAGTCGATTCACCTCATCACTCCGCTAACTCCGCATCCCCTTGCCAGGAAAGGCGGCCCCACCACGAGTCTTTAATTCAGCTTGCCACTTATACAACTGGTTGCGTTTGATTCCTAGGTCACGAGCAATCTGTGACGCCGGCTGACTCTCACTTTCTAATAATTGCACCGCTTCCCGCTTAAACTCCGGTGTAAATGTTTTCCGTTGGCCCATACGACACCTCCTCAGGAGATCCTGTCCCCTTGTTCAGGTGTCTGTCAATTCCGGGCCACCTCAACCTGCCCCTATGACTAAATCCCGCCTCCAATCTTTCCTCTTGCATTGAGATCTCTCGTTTTCCGTCAATACTTTTGCTAAAAGACTGTAACGACTGGCATGAATAAAAGACCATATTCATATGCCGGTCATGCCATAAGCCACCACATCTGACTATGTCTTTTCTATCGCACCTCACTCATCCTATTCGCAACCTTGCTCAAGGACGACCGGTTCTCGCAGTTTTCGAGGCGTGTTTGCGGTGCAACTCTCAATGTGGATACTGTGATTTGCCGTTAAACCAAGGACGTGATGAGTTATCTCGTCAAAACATTCAAAAGATATTCACAAAGCTCTATCAAGACGATGGGATTCGGTATCTCTTCATTCAAGGGGGTGAGCCTCTCTTACGAAAAGATCTTTTGGGTATCCTAGAAGATTTAGCCGCGATAGGGTTTAATTTGGGTTTGGTGACAAATGGCACCTTACTCAAACCATTCTTCATCAAGCAGCTCGCAACACTTCCCATCACCATTTCTGTTAGCTTAGATACGCTCAACCGAGAGCGCTATGCATCTATTCGTGGCGCTGATCAATTACCTCAGGTCCTTGAAGGGATCGCTCACTTAGAAAATTTCCCTCACGCCAAATATATAACTTGCATCGTGAGCGAGAAAAATCGTGACGATGTTTTGGATGTCGTCAAATTCTCACGATCCCGCGGATTTATTCCAGTCGTTGGTGCCTATCATTGGGGCATTGAGCGCTATGGAAAAGTAGACTTGGCGCTCCAGTACAAACGATCTGCGGCTATTCATGTGTTCAACCAAGTGCATGAATCGGGCATGGTGCCTCGTGGCTACTTCCGGCAATACCTGCAAGACAATATTCGATGGCTCGAGGGAAAGTCTTTGGCGCCTTGTGATGCTGGGCGCCATAGTGTTTCCATCGATGCGTCAGGGAATGTCGCACCCTGCTATGCCCTCCAACCAGCAGGAAATTTACTTGATACCTCGTTAGCAGACATTCTGACTCGAATGGATCGAGATGCTATCAAACAATGCTCGGACAATTCTTCATGCAATTTACTATGCAGCCGAGTCGTCGGATCAACACTTCGCCATCCCATCTCCGTATTCATGACTCCTCAAGGCCTCAAAGCAAAGGACGCAGCATCCGCTTAAGATATATTCAAACATGAATCTATTTTTGTCACACGAAACAACGACTGAAGTCATGGCGGGTACTCACACAATATCGACAATCTTCTCAGTACATGTGCATCAACCTTGAAGACAGAAGATGACCCTATGTCCTCCATACATACTCTTGACCATCGCACTCATTCACCTGAAGCATATCCGAAAGAGGCTCAGGTAAAGAGAGGCATGCCCGTTTGTCCGTTAACTGGAAGCACCGACGTCATCGTTCTGGAATCATTCTCCACCTCCCTCTTGATTGAATGTTATCAGCGCGATCTTGGCCTCGACGTGTCCTCAGAATTTAAGAATGTTCAGCGCCTTCAACTTTGTCATTGTCCAAGCTCTGATCTGATGTTCTTTTATCCATGTATCACAGGCTCACCTGAATTCTACCGACAGCTCTACACCTTTCCTTGGTACTTTCCAGAAACGAAATTTGAATATGACTATGCGACAACGTGGATCACACCTCACCAACAGATACTGGATATCGGTTGTGGAGCTGCACAATTCGTACAGAAATTTCCACAGATGTCTTATACAGGGCTAGACCCCAACTATCGGCCTGAAAAGAACAACGTTCGCACAAGCCATCAGATTCTTACTGAAACCATTGAAGAACATGCGGTGACGAATCCGTATGGCTATGATACCGTCTGTGCCTTTCAAGTCCTGGAGCATGTGGCTAACCCCAGAGAATTCCTCACTGCGGCACTCGCATGCCTGAGACCAGGGGGTCTTCTAATCTTAGGCGTTCCCAGCGCAGAATCCTATGTCACGCAGATCACCAATTTTGTCTTGAATGCACCACCACACCATGTGACTTGGTGGACCGACCAATCCTTGCACTCCCTAGCCAAGCACTTTCAATTATCCGTACTTGATCTCACACATGCTCCAGTTGAATCATGGGAAACCCGTTTGTATTGGATGCAGCGATTAGTCAAGATAATTTTGCCCCGCAAAGAGTCTCATTTTACAACATTGCTCAGTCGCCGACTTTCCAACATTGCCGCATATCTTGGGGCAGGGTTCATTTCGCCTATTGCAAGCCTTCCAACATCCGCTCAAGGCTCCACTGTCGTCATGGTTGCGCGGAAGGACGAGCGTACACCTTGCTAGACCTGCACTCGACCCGAGTCCGACGACACTTGTATCAATACCTCGCATTTGGTCTCATACTCCCCTTATGCAGCACGCCTGCTTTCGCTGACCAGATTCAGCAGCAAGCTCTGTCAGATCTCAACTCATCCGAGCCTCGGAAGACATCTTCGTTAGCGTACGTTTCTGACTTTTTCTCCTTTGTGGGAAGAGATGCCGTTGGACATGTTGCCTTTGCACTCGACAATAATCGAGGACAAGACGGAGACACATGGCAAACTGAACATCTGCTGATTCTGCTCCACGATGAACAAAAGGGTTGGCAAAAACTCGAAGGTGCTGGGCCCTACGAAAATACCAAGAAAACAGTGCTCCAGATTCCCAACTCGTCCTATGTCGAATTTACGGGTGACCTAGCAACTGGACTCACGATCAAACATCTTGAGAGCCAACTTACACTTCAGGTCCAAGGCCTCCACAAGCACGTCTTGAGAAGAGAAGGAGACTCTCGTTACCAAATGGGCTCTGCAGCAGCGACTATGACATGGCAAGGTCGAACATTGACAGGCTGGGTCATTCACGAACATCTCGAGATGGTTGACTTCAATCGATTGACTCACCAATATTTTGACCTATGGACGGAATCCTATGGATTGTACGCGTGGATGGAAAACTCTTCTGATTTCCTTACCGTCCATCAACAAGCAGAACACACACCTCTGACTCCACTTATTGGAAATTCGGTAGGATTTACCGAGACGAATCATATAGGTGAACCTCTCCAAGATCTCCAACTAACGGTTAAGGATTCAACTCAAGCGATGGGATTCTACCAATGGCCGCAGGGGTGGAAAGGACAATGGACTGGACAGCATGGGTCAGGTTCTCTGGACGTGCAGATCTCGGACCTACAGGTCATCTCCAATTTCATTCTTGGTGGTCTTGCCATGGGGATTATTCAGGGAAACATCACCTACAAAGGCCAGACCCGAAAGATCTATGGTATGGCCGAATTACTTCTTTAAGAAAAGAAACATCATGTTCATCGCCCTCATCGATAGGGTGGTCAACGCATAACCTTACCAAGAGATCTATTTCATGAGGAGAAACATCAATGAGACAGCTCGATAGACTCAGTTTTTGGTCCCCCGTCTTCAAACCACTTCAATCTTGTTCTTTCAACAAAACCCTCGGACTACTGATGGTCGTCCTGACCATGGTTGGCTGTAGTACATTACCAACGAGTTATCACCCCACGAATGCCATGACAACAAGTGAATTTTCACACGACCTCTTCGATCAGACATTAGAGGATCATGTGCAAGATGGCGTGGTCCAGTACCCATCATATGCGTCAGATGCTCGTTTCACTCAATATCTCGAGCAACTCAACCGACTCGACCCCACTACGCTTCCAGGGCAAAACGATCGTTTGGCATTCTGGATTAATGCCTATAATGCGTTTGCGGTGAAAGGCATTGTAGATGGATATTCTCCAACAACCTGGACAGATAAATATACGTATTTTGTCAGTCGGGACTACATGGTGGGAGGAGCCGAGGTGAATCTCTACGCGGTGGAACGAGATATTCTTATTCCTCGGTTTCGTGAGCCTCGCATTCACTTTGCGATCGTCTGTGCCTCACAGTCCTGTCCCAAGCTCCAATCTTGGGCCTATACCCCTGGAGACTTAGACAACCAACTCACACACAGCGCTAAACAGTTCATCAATGATCCGTCGCGCAACCGATTCGACTCGGAACGAAAAATAGCCTATCTTTCAATGATCTTCGATTGGTTTGAAGAAGACTTTACCAATCATTCAGGGACTCTTCTCAAATACATTGCACAATTCGTGACGGATGAAACCCTGGCAGAAGATCTTCGTCAGACTCCCTATACCATCAAATTCCTGGAGTATGATTGGGGATTAAATGGGATCCCTCCTCGTCCACAGACATAGGAACGAACGGTTCTGGGATATTCGTTGAGTAGAAGATTATTTTTTTGGCTTTTGTTCATAATCCTTGATAAAACTGTAATACCCTGCACTAACATGAGACTTACCCCCTAAAAGGGGCCGCAGCCCGTGGGGTCTCTATACAACAACAGAGACAACCCCAAACACGTTCACTCATTATTCATAAATTGGAGGCCGTTCACATGACACAAAAATCACTTCTTCTTGGTGCAGCCCTTTCAGGTTTACTGATTGCGTCGGGTTGTGCTCATTCCCACGACTCAATGTCTCACGGGGAAATGGCTAAAGGTCAATGCCACGGAGTCAATGACTGTAAAGGCAAAGGCGAATGTAAAACTGTCGCGAGTTCTTGCGAAGGAAAGAATGATTGTAAAGGTAAGGGTTGGACGAGCATGAGCAAAGCCGATTGTGATGCTAAGGGTGGGGAATACGTCGCCAAAGCGCACTAAAAGAATGCGTCAAGGTCAACCAAACATAGGGGTGGGACTTCGTCCCACCCACTATCCCTTTCTCGAACCCCGTCCTCAAACTCAGGTCACGTGGTTCGAAGCCGTGAGTGAAAACTACATGGACACCAAGGGACGCCCACTCGATATGTTGGAATTGATTCGAGAAGACTACCCAGTCGCCTTGCATGGCGTTTCCCTGTCTATCGCCTCAGCTGAAGGGCTTCGGCCCACCTATTTACAGAATCTTCGCAAATTAGTTGACCGCATTGACCCGTTTATTGTCTCAGACCATCTTTGTTGGACAGGGTTGAATCAACAAAACTTACACGACCTTCTGCCTATTCCCTTTACAGAAGAAGCATTAACTCTGATTGTCGAACATGTAGACCAAGTCCAAACATTCTTACAAAGACCGATCCTTCTGGAGAATGTCTCCACCTATCTACAAATCCCTGGATGCGAATACACCGAATGGGATTTTTTACAAGCCGTCGCAGACCGATCAGGTTGTCAAATTCTTTTGGACCTCAACAATTTATATGTGAACGCCAGCAATCATCACTTTGATCCGTATGTCTTCCTTGAACAGATTCCCACCCATATCATTGGGCAAGTTCATCTCGCTGGGTATACCGATATGGGCACCCACTTATTTGACACGCATTCCAAGCCAGTCTATCCCGCAGTCTGGGACCTGTTTTCATCACTCATTGCTCGCGCCCCAGACCTCCCGGTCTTAATTGAATGGGATGAAGATATTCCTGAATTTCCACAATTAGAAGAAGAAGCGCTGAAAGCAGCGCATATTTGGACGTACCACCATGGCCAAACTCACACTCAGCCACTTTCAGCACCTATTTTCTCAAGCTTCCCTCAGACCTGAAGAAGCGCAGATCGAACCGACCTTGCTGGATACGGTCCTACCAGGCGGCTCTCTGACCTCTGATCACGCTGTTGATGTCTATCGAACCGGGCATATCGTTCGCCTGACCGAAGCCCTAGGAGAAACCTTTGAAGCCGTGTGGTGGGTAGCCGGAGATGACAACTATTTTCGCTTAGCCAAAGAATATTTACTCACACATCCTTCGACCTCATACAACCTCTCAGATTTCGGAAAAACTTTTCCTGATTTTTTAGAGAAAAAACAGCCGTTTTCTGACCTTCCATTTGTCTCAGACTTGGCACGCTTTGAGTGGATATTTAAAGAAGTCTTTCATCTACCCCCTCATACAAGTCTTTCGCCAGAGGACTTCCTACGACAAGAACTATCAGGAGACGCCCATCTTGCCTTTGGTTCATCGATTCGTCTTTTTCATTCCTCATACTCGATCTATGAAATTTGGAAACTACGTGCAACGGAGCAAGAACCGCTGTTAGAAGAATATTGGAATACGCCTCAATGGCTCCTTTTTTACAAGCACCAACAACAAGTATATATCAAACACGTGATCGAACCCGAATATCTGCTGCTCCAGCATTTGCATTCCGGGAAAAATATTGAAGATGCACTGACACACACTCTCCAAGATTTCCCTGATCTGACCACTGCTATTGTTTCTGACTTATTCGCATTGATTAAAACCACAGGGATTGCTACGCAACTCTCTACGGAGCCAATGCCATAACCACCCTATAGCCTGAATAGACTGACAAGAACCTCAGCCATGAAACGCTTGGACGTCGATACCGCAAATACACATATAGAGGAGCAAGAACGAATCTCGGCACAGCTCCGCTCACAAGCCACGAATGACACTCAGACGGAATGGCCTCATGCTGATTAAATCTGGTGAGCATACTCACCTTGCGCAACTTCTACGCTTCATGGAATTAGGAGAACATTTGGCGCATGACTGTGCTCAGAAACAGTCTAGACTCGCACCGGAACCAGGGATGCAAACGTTTCTGGCGGGACAGGCTCGGCAAGAGGGGTATCATGCCTTCGTTTTTCAAGGTGCAATTCGTTGGCTCGCACCAAAGGCTCATCAATCTTCAGAAGTTGCTGAGCAGATGAATCACTATCGCCAACTTGTCGAGGCGGCCATCGACCGAAAGGACTTTGCGGAAACCCTTGTGGCAGAACAAATTATCTTAGAAGGGTTAGGTGAAGCCATCCTCAAAAAAATTGAAATAGGCTTGGTCAAACGTGGTGCGCCTTTTCGAAGACTTAGACGCATGCTCATCCACCAAGAGGAAGCCCATTACCAATTTGGCCTTCGCGTTCTATCCAAAATGATCGAACAAGATAAAGAATCAAGTGATAGCTTGCGCAAAAAATCAGAGATATATCTACCTCTTGCGAAAACCATGCTGTTCTCAGCAGAAGAGGCGTTCGTCTCGATTCACGAAAACCCACAAGATTACTGGGACGAGTTTGAACGAAGTTTGCCTCCGTGGCTACAGACGCAGTCCCCACAGCACATGTCATCGCTGTCATTTTCGAGAACTGTGGCGTGATTCCTTTCCAAGATGGCACGCAATCATGATCTGGGTGATCATTCCGACATTGAACGAAGAACGGGCGCTCCCTCAGACTCTTGCCTCTGTCTTCCAACAACAGAGCCACTATCAAATTATTGTCGTTGATGGAGGAAGCACTGACCATACCCAAGAAATTGTGCGAACCCATCCTGAGATCATCTGGTTGACGGCACCAAAAGGTCGTGCCTCGCAAATGAATGCGGGGGCACACGATATGTTGTCTCAGCAACACACATCAAAGGATTGGCTGCTCTTTCTCCATGCAGATACCCTTCTTCCCTCTGACGCCTTCAAGCAACTCGATCAGATCGGTATTGATAGCAGTTGTCAGGCAGGAGGATTTCAGCATCAATTTTCTGGCAAAAACTGGCGACTCCGAATGATCTCGTGGCTTGATAACTTTCGATGCCACCGATCACAAATCATCTACGGAGACCAAGCTCTCTTTGTGCGTGTCGGCTTATTTCACCAACTGGGCGGGTTTCCCTTACAGTCGATGCTGGAAGATGTCCGGTTTTGCGAGCAACTTCTGGCACATACGACTCCCAAGCTGTTGCCATCCTCGGTGGTGACTGATGCACGTAAATTTCTTCAAATGGGTGTGTGGCGGAGCTTGCTCCGCGTTATCATGATTATTCTTCATGTGGAATATGGTCTCCCGACTCTTACCCCGGCATTTTTCGCTGACGTCCGCTAATACCGTGTTAATGTCATGCTCTCCATTCATAAACAACACAGGGCATAGCTGATTTCAACTGCCAACAACAGACAATAACGAATAACACGGCATACACATCGACGCCCCCATCATCTATTTCCTCACGTGCTGCCTCACTTTTTTCGCCTAAACTGTTAAGAATCCGTGTGGCTCTAACCGATACGAATGGCATAGGAGGGAATATGAGCCACACAAACGGACCCCTGACTCACACAGAAGAACTTCCCAGCTTCCTTCAAGATTTTGAAGATGCCGACCTGCAACGCTATACCTGTTTTGCGAGTGAATTTCGTGACCAACGAATGGAATCAGGAGCCATGGCGGAAGCCGGATTCTGGAACACAGTCGTCAACCTGTGTATTGATGAACGGATGCGGCGGGATCAAGACATTCGACGATTAGAATATATGTACCGGACAGGTGTGGACCCTGAGCACTATACGTAAACCCCCATTGTAACGACGACCTCCCCTCACTTCTCTTCCTTCGTCAATTCCTTCAGTCGTGCTTCTGCCTTGTGAGCCACGGGACTCTTCGCATGATCACGTACTATGCGTTCATACAACTCTCGTGCATGCGCTTGATTATGTTGTTCCTCTTCAAATTGTGCTGTTTCAAATATTTGTTGCGGGTCTTCTCCGCAGGCCATGAGCACACCCAGGACTAACGCCAGACCAAACCACCGTCCAACGTTTTTCAATACACACGACACATGATGAAACATGAACTTTTTGTTCACAAGAAGACCTCCAACGCTAAGGAACTAATACTGAGGCGCCGATATAATTATTCATGCCAACGCGTTCATAAATACTACATTTCAGAAGGAAGGTTCAATCTGCTATGCACCCTGAAGATGAATTGATTGATGCCCTGAAAACGTTTAACGACTGTGAAATTCGGGTCTATACTCGATTTGCCACGGAATGGCGTGATCAACGTGTGACGGATGGCTCACCTTCAGAAGTGGCCTTTTGGAATTCGTTAATATCTCTCATGGTAGAAGAACGACACCGACGGAAAGAAGAAGTGCGGCGGCTAGAATCCATGTTTCAAACAGGTCGCGATCCAGGGTTTTGAGGTTGCCTCATGAAAACGATGTGTGCATAGACCTCGAACGCCCATCCTCCCACATCAAAGAGTCAGACTAAGAAGACTTAATGACTTTTTCATACAACGTCTTTGTCCGCTGAGCAATGGCCGTCCAACTAAACAACGCTTCTGCCCGACGACGACCGGCTTCCCCCATCGGTTGGCGCAAGGCCGGATCACGCATAAGCTGATTGATACGTTCTGCGAGATCCTGCGCATATGCCTCTGGGTCCTTGGGAGAAAAAGGTGCCTCCACCTCCTGATCCACCGATACTAAAAAACCGGTTTCATCTTCCACAACAACCTCGGGTATGCCTCCAACCGCTGACGCCACGACCGGAATTTCACAAGCCATGGCTTCTAAATTGATAATACCAAACGGTTCGTAAATTGAGGGGCAACAAAATACCCCGGCATGCGAATACAACTCAATGAGGCTTTCTTTATCAAGAACATCTTGTATCCAATAAATGTCTTCACGATGCGCGGACGCCTTCTCTAGCGCCTCTTTCATTTCCGCAGCAATCGCTGGGGTATCGGGAGAACTCGCACACAACACCACAGGGAAACCTGCATCCAAATACGACAAGGCCTTGAGTAAATAAATGATGCCTTTTTGGCGAGTAATGCGCCCGACAAACAACACATAGGGCTTACCCGTCGGAATGTTATATGTCGTCAACACCTCATGACTGTCGACTTTTTTAAATTCATGAAGGTCGATGCCATTATGAATCACATGCACCCGCTCCTCCTGAACCTTGTACAATTTCAAGATATCGTCCTTCGTCCCCTGCGACACGGCAATAATGGCATCGGCCATTTCCAACGCAGACTTCTCAACCCATAACGAAAAATCATACCCCCCGGCGAGCTGCTCCCGTTTCCATGGACGCAGCGGCTCCAATGAATGCGTCGTTACCACCAAGGGAATGCCATAGTTCAACTTGGCCAAGATTCCTCCTAAGAGGCTGTACCAGGTATGGCAATGCACCAAATCGACATCCAACCCATCAGCATTCATCTGCCAGCAACGCTGCACCGCCCCAAACACCGAATGTAATGGTTTGGGTGCACCAAACGGTACCTCGCCGAGAGGAAATCCCTTGACCTTTAAATTCCCCTGCTCGATGTCTTGGTCCCCAAAACACCGCACTTCCACTGGTAGCATGCGAGCAAGCTCTCGACTTAAATACTCGACATGCGCCCCAGCTCCACCATAGGTGTAGGGAGGAAATTCATTCGTGAGCATCAAAACTTTCATCATAGTTTTATTCCAACAATGCCAAGAGTCATACTGAACGGCCTACCTTAATAGAAAACCCAGGATAAGTCATCTAGGTCGTGAATAAGGAATAAAAAAACAGAGCTTCTGCCTGCCAGATGCAGGAGAACAATCGACATAAAAACTGCTGCTTGACTTAATTATTTTCTTTCTTTCCAGTGCCTGCGGTCGCACCATGAAGATGGATGATCTGATACACGTGCGGGCCGTGTCCGAGTACAGCGAGTTTGTCCGCCCTCCTAAGAATTAGCAGCCATCCCATTTAATAGAGACAGGCCGGACGTCAATGATTTTTGGTCCTTGTGCCAACAGAAAAGGATCTCGGCCATCTGCCCGAAACCCAGCATCGCTAAAACGGTCGTGAGGGTCAAATGGCTAATAAAAAATGTGTTACGCCTCACTATCGGCCTGAGGATTTTCAATGAAATTGAGTGCATGAACGGCATAGTCGTTGTCAGGAAAATCAGAACGTACCTGTTCATAGGAAGTCTTGGCCATATTGACCTCGCCCAGTTGCTCATAACAAAACGCGATGTTTAACAGAGCCATTTCTCTGTAAGACCAGATGGACGGCGACATCAACACAACCGCACGAAAGTGATCTATCTGTGGATATCGCGTAAAAAACATATGGCTTTTTTCAAATTCTCGAATAGCCGGTTGATAGTTTTTTTCGGCCAAGAGCTGAAGGCCACGGCGATGAGCTGAGGCTATGAACATTTTCGAAAAGTGCGCGTAGAGCAGATACACCCCGGCTCCGACCACTGAAGCAAGATGTTTTTCCTCAGAGCCAAACAGAGGCCAGACCAACCCGATGAGAGCCACAATTGCAAGCAATTGAGGCACAGTGCGAGACCAGGACCAGTAGTTGTCACTCAGTTGCATCATCAGCCGACTAGGACACACCTGAACACAATGATTTCATTGTTGGCACGTGATCGAAAAAATCGAGTCGATCGCTTCATTTCTTTTTCTTGGGCTTACTTGAGCGAACAGCGGCCGCATAGGAACGATCAGCCCAAATCTTCGCTTCCTCAGGATCATCAAAGATATCCTCGGGAGCCATGAAGTAGGACATCTTAAACGCCTTCCCCTGTTTCTCATAACTGAATTGCTCTAACTCTCGATCGGTAAAAAATGATGATATCGTCTCATCCACTTTGAGATACAGAGAATCATCTGCGACCAGGCCAAACATCAATCCTTTATAAAAGATCCCGTAGCCCCCAAACATCCGACGCGGTAGAATAGATCCGAACTCACTAAACACCTCTTTCAAATATTCAACGTAATCGCTCATCTCATAGGCCTTAATACACAGTCACAAACAAAAAATGGCTCTCGATACCTGTCGAACTAGGCCTCGACAATGTCGGATTTCAAGCTCGTCACAAAGGCCCCCACTTCGTCACATTCCTGTTGAGGCACCTGCAACGCCTTCATCGTCGCACCAGCATGCTCGAGAAAAATCTCCCAATCACGTTCACTGATTTTCATGCCTTTATGGGATAGTTTCATATCTCGGCCAGTGTAGTACATCGGTCCGCCCGAGTTAGCACACAAATAATCAATGAGAAGTTGTTGCTCCCGAGCAAGTCCATCATCACTGCGATTCTGCCAAAATCGCCCTAATTGCGGGTCCGCTTGCACGCGTGGAAGCAAATCATTCGTAAACGCCACGATACCCTCATACCCACCAAGACGTTCAAATAAAGTTTTTTCAGCCATTCCTTACTCCTTTTCGTACAGATTGATATTTCGAAACAGATGGGTGGTAGACCCTTAAAACAAGTTAACCAACAACAGCTTTTCCATCAAAAATTGATTATCTTTTCAAGAACTTATTCATGAAGATTCTTTGATTCAAGGGAATGTTCAAAAAAGTCCATCCAGCAAGGCCGCAGCCTTTTTGACGCGCGGAGCGTACTTCCAGTACGTGAGCACGACAAAATGGCGAGAACGCCGCTGGTGGCTTTTTTCAACATTCTCCACCAAAAATCCCTGTGGGCTTCCCATCCAAACTCACCTGATTTCGATTTTTCCAATATTCTGCGATTCCTTCTTTGCCTCGGTTCTCAGCCCACTTCGAAAGCACTTGGCGATCTTCAACATATTCCATAGAAGGCACAGCATAACCACAGGAAGTTTGCACCAAATCTATAGATACTAAAAAGTACTGTCGGGTCCCGACTGTGGAAGGCAACTGAGTCGAAAACTCCGCCCAACGAGCATCCCGAGGATGAAAGATCTCCGCCGTCCCATAGACACGAAGAATTCGTGGCGGCCCTTCAAACGCACACCACATCATCGTCATTCGATTGGCTTCAGAAAGATGTGCCGCCGTTTCGTTCCCACTCCCCGTTAAGTTCATCCAGAGAATCTCATTTGGCCCAAGAACACGAAGAGAATCTTGGCCCTTCGGAGAGAGATTGATTCTCCCATCAGGCGCAGCCGTCGCCACAAAAAACATTTTTTGCGCCCCAATAAATTGACTCAACTCATCACTCAGATCTGGGAATTGATCAGCCACAATTGCACTCCATTAATTCAAGTTGGTACCAAAGCAGACGGTTCCCTAGATTATCGCTAAAGACACAACGCGCGTCTAGACGAACTCTGCAATGCAGCCAAACAATAGCTAGCCAAACTGTTTAATTTATTAGCTATTGATTGAATGCCGGGTTTCGCCCCGGCAGGCGAGGTCCTTTTGTTTCGGCAAAAGGACCCAAAACCATTGACACCCAGTTCGGCTGTATCAGATTGGGCGGACGAGGGAATTAAAAAGGCGAGCCAACTCGCATGGCTCAAACAAGGCCCGCCAAAAAATAGAATCGTCTGCCCACAGAGCCGAACAGCAGGCGTCGATCAGGAAAGGGAGGAATCTTCGAAACACCTCAGTTCCTGGAACCAAAAAATCATTTCGCCTTCACTCACCTATCCCAAAGCCTGCCCCCTAGGATGAGACAGTTCTCGACTGCAGAGAATTTCTATATGACTGGCAGACGAAATGGTAACTCAAAAACACTGCAAGCTTCGTAGCAAAGCTCCTCTGCAACTTCCCAGGACCCACAGCATTCCGGGCTTAGGGCAATTGTAACAACGCTGTCGCTCGCAGTTTTGTGCAAATCTCGTAGTTTCTCAAAAACTGCTCTACGTTGCTGGGATGGAAATCTATCGCCATCATTAGATAGGAAAAAATCGAGATCTATATTGATTATCCAATTTTTTCCTTCAGTAGAGATTTCTGACAGAAAACTCAACAATTCCAAAGGGGAAACGCTTTTAAACTCAAAATTTGGTCGATGACCAATCTCATACGTCGAGAAAATCCATTCATCAACTAATGTGCCAAACAAACTTTGGTAAATCGTCAAATAGTTATCCCAACGAAACACTCTGGTTGTCCCGCCAAGGCCATCAAAAGAAAGAGCACGATAGTTCGCAAAAGATAGTGTTCTAAGCTTTTCCAAATTATCCAATGCAACAGGTATGCTCCGATCCGCAACAGCGGTGTCAAAATGTGCGTCTATATGCAGAATGGAGTGTGGCTTTGCACTGCACGGATGTTGGAGCCAACACCACGCTGCCGCCAAATGATTGTCCATAATGTAAAAATTCTCGTGCCTCCAAAGAAAATTCACATTCGTAATCAACGAAGGATTCTGACCGCTGAATGGTTGAAGCCACTCAGATGAGGTGGAAGTTTCTGGAGGCATAACTATAAGTTCCCTGATCCCAAAAGTGTCGTTGTAATTTTCTGTCGTATTAGAACTTCTTAAAATGATTGTTAACACCAGACTAATCGATAGTTTAATAATCGCTGAAATAAGTCAAGGAAAAGATGGATTCTCGATTAAAAGTTTCGGGAATGACGACGCTGGAGAGAAACCCTGCCTTGGGCGCGGCTGAGTCACTGGCCAAATCCCACTCCCTGGCGAATCTGTTTGAGCGGAGCGAGTTATTCGCTCCCATCATTTGGCCTGGGATGAAGGGACCCCAAGGGGGCCGTGGCCGGGCGGAAGTGGTTTTGGGTCCTTTTGCCGAAACAAAAGGGCCTCGGCTGCCGGGCCGACCCCCGGCATCACAGAAAACGGATCAGGCTCAAAAGATAGTTAATAACCCTCACATGCCATATTACTCAGACCTCCAATTTTAGACTTCCCGAAACAGCAGCTACGACGAGCGAGAAGAGAAACAACACCAAGCATCTACCTCCCGACTTCCCTCTCTTCGAAAGAAGTCCCCGTCCTTACAAAAGCGGGGGATTATTAGCTAGTTACCATGCGTGACCATCCCCGCATCCCCGCGTACATCCACGCAATCCCCGCAAAGTCACCTTCCTACTTTCTTCTCTAACTCATTGTTTTCATTTACTTATTCTCATCTCGAAGTTTGGCAAGCCCTTTGCGATAGCTACTTTCCATTCGCAACCGTTCACGGAAAGGAGGTGATGGAATTTCAAGTACAGTGCGCGGCTACTTATCGAAGAAAGAAATGGAAAGCATCATCACTATCGCTCTTAGAGCGCTACACAAAGGAGAGAAGCATGACTCACACACCTAATCAGCTCAATTCTTCTGAAAAAGAAAAAGCTACGAGACCATCATTATCAACTGGGGTTGAGCAATCGGACAGCAAAGAAATCCTCTTCTTGGCAGCCGGGCTCATTACTCTCACCCTGGGTCTTGGAGGCGTGTTTATGTATACCGATGACGCGCCATTACCTCTTACTGCCTCACAAGAAGCCGCAGAGGAGGTGAGTGCATTTGAAATGGCGAAGGCTTTTGCCACCCCAGCTCCTCCATCTGTCTCACCCAGTGCTGGGGAGCCCGCCATTCCGTTCACCGAAAAATCTGCCATCCAGCTTGCGGGCAACTCTCCTGAATTCCAAGCAACCGAAGACACGGATGTCTATTTTGATGTCAATCGTTGGGCCTTGTCTGAGGAGGCCAAAAACTTGATCAAAATCAAAGTAGAGGCACAGGGCGACGAATGGACCGGCGCTCTTCATATTGACGGCCATACCGATGCGCAAGGAACCGATTCATACAATCAAGCCTTGGGGCTTCGGCGAGCTGAATCGGTCAAAACGTACCTGGCCTCGCTAGGTATTGATGAAGATCGGATCCAGGTGAAGTCTCTGGGGAAAGATGGCGCGGTCTGTGAGGAAACGACACCAGATTGTTTTGGCAACAATCGACGCGCACACGTCGCTTTTCTTTCTCAACCAGTCGTTGCACAGGATCATACGCTCCTGTCCATGACACCTGATGCGCTTGAGGAATTCTCGACTGAAACATCCACCCCCATGATGGATTCTCCATCCATCGATGAATCCGAAGCTGAGATCGCACTGCAGGAAGAGATTCCTGTAGAAGTCGTCGCTGCGGATCCTATCGTGTCGCCCGAATCCCTCCCCTAACACGATTCCCAGGCTGATCCTTCGTTCAAGGATCAGCCTGGGTCCTCTTAGCTCAGACCTGATACTTGCCTATGGATTTACCGCGCACAATTGCTAAAGGAGTTGCAATGAAAGTTAGAAGGCCCCGTTTACTCATCTTGGTGTGCTGGCTCATGAGCAGTTGGATAAGTGGCTTAGCGCTTCCCTCTGTTGCGGCACAAACCACGGAAGAACCCATTCAAAAATCCGTTGTTAAAAAAGCCGAAGGAGGGGTGTTGCTAAAAGCTTCATCCGGAAAGGCGCCTGTCCCCGCCCCACTGTTGAACACCACAGTCACCATGACAATCAGCGGACTCATAGCCCGCACGACCGTATCCCAAGAATTCAGGAATCCGAGTGATGAATGGGCGGAAGGGGTGTATGTCTTTCCGTTACCCGATCAGGCTGTCGTCGATCATTTACGTATGAAGATTGGGGAACGAATGATCGAAGGAAAGATTCAAGAACGAGCGCAAGCCAAAAAGACGTACAACACAGCCAAAGCCAAGGGCCAACCTGCCAGCTTGATGGAACAAGAACGTGCAAATATCTTTACCACCTCGGTCGCCAACATTGCTCCCCACGCCCCAATCACCATCGAGATCGAGTACCAAGAAGTCGTGCAATATGATCAAGGTCGTTTTTCTCTACGATTTCCGATGGTGGTTGGCCCGCGCTACATTCCTGGACAGCCTCAGAATATTCTCGAGCCATCGCCTTCACAACATGGCCTGGGATGGGCTCCCAATACCGATCAAGTTCCAGATGCGTCTCGCATCACTCCGCTGGTTCAACATCCTTCGCATAGGCCTCTGAATCCCATTGCGCTCCACATTGATCTGGCTCCGGGCATGCTTCTTCAGAATATCGAATCACCTACCCACCCGATCGCCATTACTAAACAAGGCACCAACACTTACCACGTCTCCCTTCAAGATACGGCGACCTATGCGGATCGCGAGTTTGAACTCATCTGGGCACCTCTTTCTCATGACACACCACAAGCCAGCGTCTTTACTGAACAACGGGATGGGGAGACGTTTCTCTTCCTGCAACTCATGCCGCCTACTGCTACCTCTGCCGAACAACGCATTATTCCGCGAGAAGTGATTTTTGTCATTGATACCTCAGGCTCCATGGGCGGAAGCTCATTGAAACAAGCGAAAGCGGCCCTCACATTAGCGCTTACGCGCTTAACTCCAAATGACACCTTCAACCTCATTCAATTTAATTCTGTCACTCATCGTCTGTATCCCACGGCCCGCCTGGCCTCCGGCTCAAGAATTCACGAAGCCCAACGCTACGTGAAAGGTCTGAAGGCTGCTGGTGGGACAGAAATGCAAACGGCGCTGACACATGCCCTCGCTCAGGGAGCGAATCAAGAAGCGTCGCACAGGCTTCGGCAAATTGTCTTTATTACGGATGGCCTCGTTGGAAATGAGGAGGCGCTCTTCGCCATATTGCAACGAGACTTACAAGACAGGCGCCTTTTTACGGTTGGTATTGGCTCTGCGCCCAATGGCCACTTCATGCGAAAGGCGGCACAATTTGGAAAAGGCACATTCACCTACATTGGCACGACAACTGAAGTGCAAGACAAGATGAACCGCCTCTTTCTCAAATTGGAACATCCTGCCCTCACTGACATCACCATTCAATCAGGAGGTTCAACCGTACGTAATCTGCTCCCGAACCCATTGCCTGACCTATACGCTGGCGAACCATTGACTGTCGCCTTTCAAACTACAACCCTTCCAGATTCAATCACCATCACAGGAAAACAGGCAGGGACACATTGGGAAACAACACAGTCCTTAGTCGATGCCAAACCACGCACTGGCATCACGGTCCATTGGGCACGACAAAAAATTGCGCAACTCATGGATCAACGTACCCGGCAAAAGGACAAAACTCTTCTCCAACAATCAATTGTCGAGCTTGCTCTGAAACATCATATGGTCAGTCGCTACACCAGTCTTGTGGCTGTCGATGTAACACCGGTCAGATCTGATGCACAGACACTGCACAGTCATGCGTTAAAAAAAAATCTGCCAAATGGCATGCAGTACGAAGCGATAATTGGCTGGCCGCAAACGGCGACACCGGCAACTCTTTACCTGGCACTAGGAAGCATCATGTTATGCCTGACATGGCTCTGGTCTCGACAGCATCTCGCCGGCTAGTCACCATTCGTATGACGTGGGTCATGGCGAGTCTGTTATTTGCCTTCGGAAGCTGGTTAATCGGGCAAGGGGCATGGATCCACCTCAAAGCGGTATCCGCCCAATGGCTCTTGCAACAGGCCTGGCACACATCTCTCAACACCCATGTGCCCGCTAAGCCATGGCCATGGGCCGACACGTGGCCGGTCGGTCGCTTGATTGTTCCGCGACTCGATATTGACCAGATTATCCTCGCAGGAGCGAGGGGCCAATCGTTAGCCTTTGGACCAGGGAAGGTTCGTAATGGGCAGGATTCGGCTCATGACTCTCAGAATATTATTCTCAGTGGTCACCGCGATACGCATTTTTCTTTCATGCAAGATATACAAGATGGAGATAGACTCATTGTTCAAAATCCTCAGGGAAAGTGGCTCAGTTTCACTGTAAGAAGCATGGAGGTCATGGATAGTCGAATCCAGACTCTTCCTGTGAATCAAGACGAAGTTGATCTGCGACTCATTACTTGTTATCCGTTTGATGCCCTCTCAACTGGCGGACCTCTGCGTTATGTCGTCCAAGCAGAAATAACTCAACGTCTGAATTGAAATATTCAACAGGATCCTGAAAGGAAAAGGGGAGATACTGGCGGGGGTGAAAACGGCATCCTGATACCTAGAAATAGCCCCAGGGACTGAGGCGGAACGACAAGCGATCACCTAAGAACAAACATAGCTAAAGGAAACGTACTTCACGAGGCAATGCTTCAAGAATGGCAGCCTTCAAAGCTTCGACTAATCCTTCCTTTAAATATCCCTTTCTCAACGTCAGATAAATCGTGCGTTTCGGCTGTGACTCCTTGAACGGACGCAAGAGCTTTTTTTCTTGTTGGCTCAATTTACGCGTTGAGAGATAGGGTAATAGGGTATAGCCAAAATTTTCCTGGACCAACAACCTGATTGACTCAAGATTCCCAATCTTAAAATTCAAATGTCCAGGAAGCTGTGAAATATCACGTCGTAGATTACACGTTGAGATGATTTCATTGCTGAGACAATGGCCTTCTTCTAACAGCCAGATATCTTTCAGGTTGATGTCGGAGATCGAGATGGCTTTTTTCTTCAGTAATGCATTGTCTTTATGGGCAAAGAGCAGGAATTCTTCATCATAGAGTTTTTCTTGCACAAATCGCTTGCCATCTTCCTTCGTGGCCAGAATGGCGACATCAATCTCCTCTTGCTCTAACTGTTTGAGACAGTGCGCCGTCGTGAGCTCAGATATGCTGATCTCAATCTTCGGATATCTGTTATTAAATGACTTAAGAAACAGCGGGACCAAATACGGTGAAATGGTCGGGATGACACCCGCATATAGATTGCCCACCAGCCCAAGTTTCTGCGTCTGAATAAGTTCAGGAATCCTCATCGATTCGCCATAAACAACCTTCGCCTGTTGAATAATGAGGGCCCCCACTTTTGTTGGAAGAATTGGTGACTGTGATCGATCAAAGATGATGACACCCAGCTCATTTTCTAACTTTTGAATTTGCATGCTGAGTGTCGGTTGGGTCACGAAACGAGATTTTGCTGCGCCCCGAAAACTCTGCTCCTTCGCCACAGCCAGAATATATTCAATTTGGGTCAAGGTCATCGTTTGTCCTCATTGATAGAAAATAGCTATCACGCTATAGAAAAATAGTATTTTACTTATCGTGCCATTCCTGCGATACCTATAGCATACATTGACGCTAAAGAAATGAGGAGCACCACATTGTGTAATAAGATGAAGGACCACGGAGTGAAAGACGGCCCTACATGCCATAAAGCCGAAGTTCCTCAAAAAAGTACCATCACGTTTTTATCATAAGGAGGCCGATCATGACAGCAATGAGCGCATTTCGAGCTAGACCGAAAAGTACAAAGCAACAAAAATTCTCTCTCTTGCTTTTTATCACCCTTCTCGTAGGATTCAGCAGCCCATTGATGTCCTGGGCAGCCCTTCCAGGAGAAGAGGGCTGGAAGGCGCCACTGGGGTTAAACGCAAATTCCCTCGTCATTCCCAAAGATAATCCATTGACGAAAGAAAAAATCGAACTAGGCAAACTTCTGTTCTTTGACAAACGTCTGTCCAAAAATAATACGATCGCCTGCGGCAGTTGTCACTTGCCAAGCCAAGCCTTTACTGATGGACAACCGGTCTCAACTGGCATTCATCGTTTGCAAGGAGGACGCAGTGCGCCCACCGCAATCAATCGTCTCTTTAGTACTGCTCAATTTTGGGACGGGCGTGCGGCCACCTTGGAAGAGCAATCGACCGGCCCATTTGTCAGTCCAGTGGAACATGGCTTTGCCAACCATGATGAACTCGTAGCTAAACTCAATACCATAGAGGGGTATAAGGCTCTCTTTCAGCAAGTCTTTCAAGGGCCCATCACCAAAACCCGCATAGGACAAGCCATCGCCAGCTTTCAACGAACATTGCTTTCAGGCAATAGCCCCTACGACCAGTTTAATTCCGGCAAGGATCAAAGCGCGCTGTCGGCCAACGCTCAAAAAGGATTAGCGCTTTTCCGTGGAAAAGCACTGTGTTTCACCTGCCATTCCGCCGCAAATTTTACAGATGAAAAATTCCACAATCTGGGAGTTGATTGGGATTCCGACCACGTGGATCTCGGACGCTATACGGTAACCAAAGAGCCTAAGGATATGGGAGCCTTTAAAACGCCAACCCTCCGGGAAATTGCCAGAACGGCTCCATATATGCATGATGGCCGCTTTGGCACCCTTCGCCAAGTGGTAGATTTTTACGACCAAGGAGGCATAGCTAATCCTCAGAAGGACCCATTCATGCAACCGTTAAAATTGTCCAACCGAGAAAAAGAGAACCTTGTCGAATTTTTACAATCATTAAGTGGCGAAGGGTGGCAAATGGAACCCCCAACCAAATTCCCTAAATAGATGGAAGAATTTCTTTATCCTGCTACAGTGTATGGCTAAAGATGATTAGATGGACCAATTGAAGCCATATAGACTTTCGGCAGCGTGCATCAACACGCTGCCGAAAGTTCTAGCCAGATAGAGTGCGCTCTTTGCAAGAACACTAATGACTCATACCCCTTATGGAGCCAAAACCACATCAGCCATATCGGATGCCAGACTACTGAGACTACCAACCGTGTGATTTCGGCGATTACTCATTAAAGCAATGACCAACCCATCATCACGGTAGACCCGCAAGCGAGTGAGCGTTCCCGTCCAAGATCCACCATGTTCAGCAACGCGACGTCCGTCTCGGCTACGAATTTCCCACGCAATGCCATTCGCCTGACCAGCACGCACCCGCGACCACAACACATTGTCCCGAGCCGTCGCATCAATAATTTTCCCATTTAGTACCTTCCAACCGAAGCGCGCAAGGTCCACCGCGGAGACCTCGATGCCACCCCCGAAAATCTTCCAGCTATTGTCTGAAGTGCTGGTCGCAAATCCACTATTTGTATAGGGTACTGCTCGATCATAGTTTCCTGGAATGCTCGTCCCTCCCCACAGTGCACGCATGGTGGGCAAGCCATAAGGTTCAGCAATTTCCGAACGAATTAATTGTGCGGAAGTCCGCCCTGTTACGGCCTCTAACACAGCTGCAGTATAGGTATGAGCATGAGTCGAATAATTTCGATTCGTTCCCACAGTGCAGGGAGTCACAAATGCCGCATTCCAAATATCAGGCAAAGCATCGATAGCCCGAATATAATGCCCACTAGAGGGCTCAGGTCCTCCATAATGTTGAATACAACCGAGGTGAGAGTAGAGTTGGTTAATGCGATGTGTATGTCGAGCAGGTAATGTCACTCGATTGCCATTGGACTGGCGAACATTTGTCAGGACACTGCGAGTCGTGTCATTCAGATCCAGGCTGACATTTCGCCCATTTCGTAACTTCCCTTCATCCTGCAGCTTTACAGCAATCGTGCCACCAATGACTTTCGAGACGGAAGCTGCACTATACACGGTCTCCCCATGTGCAACCTTTTTCCCCGCACGATCTGCCCAACCGAAACCTCGACGATACACAACCTTTCCATCTTTCACTACTGCAGCAGAAATACCTGGAAGAGTATTATCATCGCGGTATTTCTTTACCAAATCATCTAATGTATTTTTTTTGCTATATCGATAGCGTGAATTATTTTCAACCCAGATACCTCCATATTTGGAACCATCTCTTTCGAAGTCCACGAGACGATAGCCTTGATCACGATACTGTCGCCATAGGTTGGCATATTCCTTAGCAGAACGATTGGTCCTTACCTGCCTGGAATACCCGGAACGCTTTTCCCATATGGCCGCATACAATTTTTTCCCTGCAGAGGTATAGGATTCATAGTCAACGAGGATATATCCCTGCTTACTATACTTATCAACTGCCTTTTGATAGGAACTGCGTGACATATTCCGCAGCTGCACCCAGGGAATGTTTTCTTTATTCTGCACCCAAATTGCCGAATAACGAAGGCCATTACTCACTTGATAGGCCTCTATATCAATAACCCGTCGCCCTTTATCTCGTTGCTCTTTGAAATATTCACCATATTGAGCACTTGTGAGGTTACGTTTTGACGACCATTGGTAACCTTCCTTGTTCTTCACCCAAATTCCTGCATACCGCTGCTTTCCATTAACTCGATAACTTTCGATGTCTAAGGGTCGATAGCCTTTGTCACGGTATTCCTTCCATTTATTCAAATAACCGGCATTAGTCAGTCCACGGAATTCAGCCCACCCTCGCCCATCGATATTTTTACGCCAGACCATAGAATACCGGATGCTAGATCCAACCTTATAGGCGTCGATATCGATCATGAGGTAGCCCTTATCTTTATAGTGTTGAAATTTTTCAGAAAATTTGGCACTAGTTAAATCACGAAACGAGGCCCAACCTATCTCTTTCTCAAATTTCACCACCGCCGAATGGACAGGCATAGCAAAGGTTAATAGCACCATGGTCATCATAAGATGCTTCACATAATAGGCCCTCATCTTTTCTCCTCCTTGAGTAAATGGTATGCACAATGTATCAATCTGAGATCAATGTCGACAGATAGAAAATCTTGCTTTCCATTGTCCTAAGCAAAAGAAATACCGAACAGAAGAAATAACGGAATAAAATGAAAAAAGTGCAAAATCTAGGCTTTTCTTTCACATTTTGGAGTTCCCAAAAATCTCATTGATGAACTAGGAAAAAAACCTCGTATCGAAAGAGATACGATTTGTATCAAATTGGAAATCATTCCTTCGATTCACACTTAAAATGGCCATTCTGAACAGACAGCATCCATACAATGCGTTTGCAATAGGTAGTTTTTTGGCTTACCTTACAGGCCTCGTACAGCCCGTCGTCCTCAAGAGCTTCCGATTGAAATGATTTTTTATAGAAATTGAGACCTCTACCAAGACATGCAAAAAACCTTAGAACTTCGAGTATCCCCACACATAGCCTCTCATGCGCCGTTGCTTGCTGAAGAAATCAGAACACACCTTTCACTCCGAAAAGGTTCCTCCCTTCAGTACAAGATCTTAAAACGCAGTATCGACGCTCGTGGTCGAGCCATTCGGATCAATCTTAGTGTTCTCGTCGCCATTGATGAAGAACTTCCCCGTGAACATTTTTCATTCAATTACCAGGATGTGTCGTCCTCAAAAAAAACATGCCATATCATCGGTGCCGGCCCCGGTGGGTTATTCGCCGCCCTGCGTTGCTTGGAATTAGGCATCAAGCCCATTGTGATCGAACGAGGGAAAGATGTCAGAGGACGTCGTCGTGATCTCGCGGCCATTCATAAAGAACACCGCGTGAACCCCGAAAGTAACTATTGTTTTGGTGAAGGTGGCGCAGGCACCTACAGCGACGGCAAACTCTACACGCGGTCCAAGAAACGAGGTGATGTTAATAAGATCCTACAAACGCTGGTCGCTCACGGTGCCAGCCAAGACATCATGGTCGATGCCCATCCGCATATCGGC
>JAJDBQ010000083.1 GCA_029261255.1 Nitrospirales bacterium | reverse complement strand
CTGCTTTGATCCGACCGAAGCCCCAAAGTTATGGGAACGAATGGGACAAATGAGTCAAGGCAAACAACCGTCAGAATTTATGTCGACTCACCCGAGCCACGAAACTCGTATTCGACAATTCGAAGAATGGATGCCCGAAGCGCTTGCCATCCGTGACCAAGATTGCAGCTAATCCTTCGTTCTCTCTCACAGACTATTTACATATGACTTGCGTGGGCTAATAGCTCGCCTACTCTCGCCAATAGCCATACAATACACATGAGAACCATTTCCCAAGGACAACACTAATGGGCGTATCGAAAAATACAAAAGTTCAAAGGCAAATTTAAGCAAAGTTATCCGTGTAACTTTGGCTTCGGGTCTGTTCAAAAAAGTCCGTCCAGCAAGGCCGCAGCCTTTTTAGCGTGCGACGCGTATTTTCTATACGTGAGCACGAAAAAAAGGCGAGAACGCCGCTGGCGGCTTTTTTCAACAGACCCCTAATAGCGTTTAACATTCCAAACAATATGCAGTCTTTCAAAAAGATTAATGAACTGTCCTGAAATATCCAAATACGCTGGTTGATTCACGGCCGTACTCTGATGCACATGATGATAGCTATGAAGGCCCTCGCCAAAAAGCAACAGGGCAAGTGGAAGGTTATTCCTCGCCTCATCTCGACTCTTCTCCGTTTTCCCTCCAAACATATGGCCAAAGGAATTCACCGACCATGTTAAGTGATGAAGGAGAAAAACGCGGAAACAGCCTGCCCAAATAAAAGACCGAAATGCCTCATCTGGCCCGCTGACCATATAACCGACGAGCGCAGGCAGCAACAAGGATGTCGCACAAAGGGACCAATACCATTGACTGCAACCACGACTGATGGGATCACTCAGCGTGTCTTTAGCATAGAGACCTGTATCAGTTGGCAACCCCACGAACATCCATAAGACATGGGCATGGAAAAAGCGCATGAACCCATTGTCGATCGGCTTTTGATTGTTCCAATAAGGACTATGAACATCTAAAGGCTGATCCGAATAACGATGATGCCGCCGATGGTCGGCCACCCACCGATCGATGGGTCCCTGCATCGCCCAGCTACCCAAAATACCCAACAGTAATCGGAAGAAGGAACTCGTCTCAAATGCACGATGCGTGAAATAGCGATGCAACCCGATCGCCGTCCCCAGTACATTCAATAGAAAAAAAACAAAGAAAATAGAAACAGTCACGACGGTGGGAGAACAAGCAGAGAAGAAGAATAGTCCGACTAGAGTACCGCCTAAAGGGACAAGAATTGAGAATGTATTCACCACATAATTCGTGATAATTTCTTTTCTTCCTGTGATGATGCCGACTGAACTCAGATCGATACTCATGGCAATCCCCATACATAGAGCTAGCATGATGAGATAAAAAATTCAGTTACTCATCTATATCTGGCCCTGTTGAATAATTCAGGTTCATGAGCCATAAATGCTCCAGAGAAAGCGCGCCCCATCAGTGGGAGGGACTGTTCAAAAAGGTCCGTCCAGCAAGAGCGCAGCCTTTTGGACGCGCGGAGCGTACTCCCAGTAAGTGAGCATAGCTAAAGGGCGAGAACGCCGCTAGCGGCTTTTTTCAACAGTCCATTCTATGATTTTGACTGAAAGAACACCATGCGATCAATCGCCCACTGCATTATTGCATCGGTTTTCCAGGATTTGTGTATGCAGCACCAGAAGAGGGGACATCGAGAGAAATTTTCGCGGGAAAGAGCACATGAGAGGAGGATCGCTGGCGGGCTTCTTGGAGTAAGGTTTCGATATTGGGTGTGATCACGCCTTCAAAAGATTTCACGCCATTGGTTTTCACGACAATAGGTTTTGAAAAATCTACTAAGTCATCATTAAAGAATAACGTATATTTCCTGACCCGCAGAGCCCTCACCTCAATCGTATTTGGCTCCACAACTTCGGCATGCAATTTGGCGTAAATGGCCGCAGCAATAAGCGCATCACGCTTATCCACAAGATTTTCAGAAAATTCGGCGATTTGATCGGTTGCATCAATTCTTCCCCATGACATGGGCATAGAATGAGACGCATCCCTCACCATGGCGATATGAGTGGGCAACGGAGCTCGTCGCTGCTGATCAAACCAGGCAATCAGCTTAGGGAGCTCTTGGTGTGGGAAAAAGTGACCCCCTGCATGTGTATGTGTCCATTGATGTTCACGATATTGATAGGGCACCCCATGCCGCTTCATTTCTCGCACTAAGTCTTGACTCAATCGAACCGGCATCACCTGATCTTCTTGCCCATGAATGACATACACAGGAGTATTGATTAAATTTTCCACGAAAGGAAACATCACATCATCAAGACCACTGGCCATCGGTGCGATGCCGGCAAACCGATCGGCATGATGCATCCCAATAATCCAGGCGCCAATTCCTCCATTCGACATGCCTGTCAGAAATACACGATCGGGATCAACATGATATTCTTGCGAAAGACTGTCCAAAATTCCTAGCGTCACATCCTCCGCAAACCGAGTCCACCAAGCACCTCCAGCTATCGTCGGACACGCTAAAATATACCGATCCTCTAGCCGAGAGACCCACCGCTCCAAATACGATTCACCCGTAAACCCAGCCCCATGTAAACACACAATCAAGGGATAGGATTGCTCCGGAGAATAAGAAGGAGGCACATACAAAGAATACGAGGTGTTCTTCCCCTTGACCTTGATGGAACGTTTGGGCTGTGCCCCCACCGGTGCGCTCGAATATTGAGGCAGCCCTCGAATGGCTGCTTCAACTGATGGAAGATTCACATCAGGATGGCTTTGAATTTGAACAAGCAAGTCGCCTAATGATTGGGCAGAAACTCGATTAATGTAATCCCGAACCATGGCTCCAAGAGAGCGCTGCTTCTCAGCAGCCACCGTCCCCTCAACGACCTCTTCAGCACTAACTACCTGGTATAGACCCACAACCAGGAACATCACAAAGCTGTATATCACAAGAGATTTACGCATAATATTCACATTGTCATTCCCACGAAAGGAGGATTCTCGTCAAGCCATGGTATTCTTTTTTCTTTTGAGGATCTGTTGTTCTCTTGTAATTTACCGGGTCTCGGCCCGGAAGCCGAACTACTTTTGTTTCAGCCAAAGTCGTCAAAACCATGTTGGCCGTAATGTGGCCCTTCCGGTTTCCTTCCCGGTTCGCTGAGGAGAACGGTTGCATTTTTGTCCATTTTGTCCATACTCACTAAACATACGGGTTTTGTGATGGGTTGATAAGAAAAGAATTTAGCCGCAGGAAACAGTCTACGTAACCTGAAAAATGTAACACAATGAGGTATTCGGTAACATTTCGATGGCCCTAGTCGTAAAATTACTACCTGAAATTCCTAGGTTTTCTGCGGGTTCACAAAACTGGCTATGCCCAAAATGTGACACTTCCCCTTAGCGATCTGTAACATTTTTACTCTCAAATAGGGTCCCCCCGAAATTCGCCTTTCAAAACCCGCATGTTTAGCGGCTTTTTCGTCTAGGTGACAGGCTATCAAATAGGGTATACCCAAAATGACCATTGCAATGAATGGGCTATGGGTTTTGATTTCTAATCTAATAAGGTTTGAAAATACTCCACTGCCTTATTCGTTTTATCACCAAATTTATAGGCCAATGAGGCGCCTTTATCTAAGGTTGAAGCACAGTCTATGTACTCTTTTAATTTTTTCCAAACTTTGACAAGGCCCTTTATTTCTTTGGTGTCTTTAGCTTCCTCAAATACAGAGAAGTTATCAACCACCTCGCCATAAGCAGATTGCATTACCTCATTAAAACCTTTTGCACCTACTATTGGATAACTGGAAATTGCTTCTTTGATTTTTTCAAGGTGTTTTTTAATGATAATTTTTGTGTGTGGCGATAATTGTGAATTTTTGAGTTGTTCTTCAAGAGGATTTAACAGATTCAGTATTTCTTTGATTTGCTCCTCTGATATTCCATTGTCATCTGTTTCCAATATTTCTGAACAAAATCCCAAACTAAGAATTAATTCAGGGGTAATTCTTGTTTTGTAAGCATCCCAACTGCCAGTTAAATTTTGTATGGCCACAATGGAATTGGCCTGATCCAACATAGGGTTGAAGAGATTGGGAGAAAACTTAGTTTTTGCCATTTGTTCTCGAACCAATTCAATTTCGTCATACATTTGGGTGAGGCACGTTGAAACTTGAATGATTCTTTTAGTTAAATCTTGTTCAGAGATTTTGAACACCTCTGCCCATATTTCATCAACTTTTTTATTGGGTCTGTTTAAAACTTTGGAGAATAAATTCTTTAATCGAGAGGCGGAATTAATGTTATTTGCCATTTGTCACCATTGAGTAGGTAGTAAAAAATGAGATTTTTTATGCCATAGTTATGAACTGTGCCATTCTTAAAATATTCCTAATACCTGTATGGATAGACCCTTTAAATTTTTATCCGTTTGGCCAGATCAAGCGCTTTGCGCTGATCCACTCCGAGATACACGGCGGTACTACCAATACTTTTATGGCCAAGCAACTGCTGACACGCCGCGAGATTTTGCGTTTGGTCATAGATGACCGCCGATTTCGTGCGACGCATGGAATGGGTACTGTGCCGTTTGGGATTGAGCCGCGCGAGTTCCGCCCAGTGTTTCACCAAATTGGCATATTGGGCACGGCTCAGGTACGACTGCGTTTTGCGATTACCGAGACTGGTCCACAAAAAGTCTGTGCCGCGTTTGCCGCTCTGCAATAACCAGTCGGCCAAGCAGTCTTGTGTGGCGGAAGAGAAAGCGACCAGATGGCCTTGATTGGTTTTCTGTTGGCGTATCTGAATTTCACTGACGACCCCGCCTTGATGATCGGTCACATCGGCTACGGTGAGCGGTAACACATCTGAGGCGCGAAGCATCGTATCAATCCCGACATTAAAGAGGGCCAAGTCACGGACCTTGCCTTCGGTTACTAATAAGGAACGGATGATTTGAACCTGATCGGGCGTGAACGGAGCCTTTTGCCCCACGGCTTTCCCCTTGTTCCAGGGTCCCTTTTTAATTGGCGCTTTTAGTCGGTTGGTCATCAAAAGCGAAAATAGCATAGGATAGGGTGAGTGTAAACCATTGATTCTACGTGCATCTCAATTTTCGCTTTTCTGCAAAGCGAAAATTCAAACTGAAAGCGAGAACGCTATCCTTATATGTTTTACTGAACTTCCGCACTCGGCCAAAAGCGGTCATTCGGTATCCAGGCGATACTTTAGAAATTTGGCACCATCGTATTCGGTCTCTTCGACAAACCTAGCTCCAAGCCTCGCAAGTCCCCCGAGTTTTTTACGCGATGGTGGCAAGAGGAATGTCACGAAGGGAATTCGTTCATCGGCTACGGCAAACGCAATTGCCTTCTTTGAGATACGCGCACCAAGTCCAAAGGAGTCTGGCTTCAGCACCAACCCGTAATCCCATTCGTCGCCTTCCTTCTGAAATCCACCCCATCCGACATAGGTGCCGTTACAGAGGATCGCCCAATGACCAAGCCCATCGCGACGCCAGCACTCTTCTTTAGCTGAAACGAATTCGGCAACTGTGTTTCGGTCCCATTTGAATGTGAGGAGAGGCATATGCTCCACGACGCGAACGTCAGACATATGCGCAATAATCTCGTCTGACGAAATGTCTGGCAATCGGGTGAAGGTGAGTTTCCATTCAGATTTGTTGGTCATTTAGCCTACCTACTAATAGTGTAAGATCTAAGCGGAAATTCCACAATACTGGCCAGACACATCAAAGCAGACCTTCGTCTAACGGTTTCAAGCGGCCATATTGAGACAATACTACAGACGCTTATTTCGCAAATTTCAGTCGTAATAGCGGCTCTCCGGTGGGCCCATGAATTTTCTCCTCAGTTAATGCAAAGCCATATTGCGAATAAAAATGACGGCCGAATGAATTCTTTTCAAAGACCTCCACTTCCAGATCGCCGTGTAGTTCTTGAGCCTTATCCATCATTAACTTGCCAATTTTCTTCCCTTGATGCTCTGGCTGAAGAAATATGGCACCAATCTCATTCCCCATTAACGCTATGAATCCAACAACTTGATCATCAACTTCCACGACCCACGTATCAGCGTTGGGTAAATATAATTCTGGAATATCCTTCCTTACTTGTGACTGAAACTCTTTCGGTAGAAAAGGGTGGGCGATCTTTGATGCATTTTCCCAAGCGGACATAACATCTTTTAGGTCAGCATCTTCATACTGACGAATGATTGGTTCCATGACAATTTCTCCTGAATACAAAAAAAAACGGAGGATCTCATAACATTCAACCCATCATGCCTGCTTTGGGTCGAGTAGCGACGATCGGTCTCGAAATTCTAACGTCCGCTTTTCCACCATAATGATCATCACACTCCAAAGCGGACATTCAGAGACCACAGTCATTTGATGAAAAACGGCCAAAAGCGGACATACACATAGTAAGAGCGTAACGGACAGAGAACGCGCTATGCAATTCGTTGCGGCAAGCTCTTCCCCATTTTCTTCTAGAAAGAATTGCCATTTTTCTTTCTTACCTGCTATCTCTTCTTCAATTTAAAGCCGAACCTTGGAGCAAGACATCGGCAATTCCCAATAGTGCATTAGCTTTATCATCAGGCGTGACGCGGTTTTTCGCCCATGAGAACGCCTTATTAAAGCCCTGCTTTTCAAATCGTGCTCTTCCCATTATTTGGGTGTATTGCTGCCATGAAACTGTAGCTGGAGGCGTAGCACTCCTGAATGGTCTTTCAGGATTTTCAATCACTTGAAACGCGTCTTCAAGCTTGCCTAATTCGATAAGTACAAGGGCGTGGTCATATCTTGAAATAGAGTAAGAAGTTAGCAGTTCTTCGACTTTCTTCGCGTCTTTTTTCCGTGCACAGGCAAGTATTAACTGTGGATCAATTGATTTCACATATAGAGGGTCAGGGCTCAGCTTAGGAAATGCCAAAAAGGCTTGCATCGCTAAATCGATCTCATCAAATTCAGCAGCAAGATTGATAAGCCCTGAAAGCATGTGAACTCTTAGGTTAGGATGAATAGTTTGTCCAGTAGAAAGATCGAAGGAATGCTTCAAAAGATTTCGCAATATCATTCGATCTCCAGATTTACCAATGGCCCGGGCCACTTCCAAGACCATCCTATTTCTCGTTTGATCGGTCAAGGGATACGTAACTCCATTCTTGTCCTGAGTTACGGCAATTTCTTCATCCCGATCCCTCCATTTTTCAGCGACAAATTTCTCTGCGCTTTCAAGTGCGTTTAGTCCTTCAGTCACATTTCCCATCCTTATCTGTAATACTGCCAAGTCCTTTAATCTTTTGTGGTAATTACTATACCTATAGTCTTTCGTGAGTTTATGGTGATTTTCCTCTAAGCGAGAAACTGCCTTATGAGCCTCTTCGGTCTTGCCGACATCTGCGTATAGTTTTCCTAAAAGCAAATCTAATAGAAAGTTATGTAACATTCCTTTTTCAATCTTGGATAGAGGAATAGCGGCAACGTATGAAAAAGAAATTTTACGGATTAGATTACTAATTTTTTCAAATGTCTTGTCTCTCGCACTCAGATACCCAATTTCATATTGAGCTTGAGCGATCTCCTTGAATTGCTGTACAGGAAAGAGGATAGACTCAAAATTAGCAGATTTCCTCTTAACAGGTTTTATTAGTTCAGTTGCCTTTGTAAACAGTAAATTGGCTTTTTCATGATTTTTTACCCTAGCCCAACGAATCGCAATTTGAGACAAGACTTTTGACTTCTGTTTAGCTACCACAGAGGGCCAAGTAACCATTGCGACTTTTGTCGCTTCGTCTAAAACCCTAAGCACTTGACTGTTTTGGATTTCCTTTTTCTGCGTTTCAGCGTAACTATTGGTGAAACAGATCATTGGCATGCAAAGAACTAATAATAAACGAAAATAATTCATTTTCATTTTTCCCTTTAAACTCTTCAGACACAAATCCTCCGAGCACTTTCTTGTACAATGTCTGTCTGCTCTGACTCGGTTAACGCACACGGATATTCTGGACCAGCAGCGAATGTCCGCTGTGGGTCCAGACTGTGTGAAAACTCAGCAAAAAGGTATACTGCACCTTTCCCATGGAGGTGTGAGTGATGAGCGGATTTATTCAAGGCGACGATCGCCACCAAGCGACCTTGTTTCCTGAACGGTTAGATGACTACATTGCCGAAGACAACTCGGTGCGGGTCATCGATATCTTCGTGGACGACCTGGATCTCTCCGGGCTGGGCTTCAAAACCCATGCAGAGAAAACGGGTCGCCCCGCCTACCACCCAACCATCCTGCTCAAGCTCTATGTCTACGGCTATCTCAACCGTGTGCAATCCAGTCGTCGCCTGGAACGGGAAGCGCACCGCAACATTGAGCTCATGTGGCTCACCGGCCGCTTAGCGCCGGACTTTAAAACGATCGCTGACTTTCGCAAGAACAATGGCGCCGCCATCCGCTTGGTCTGTCGTGAGTTCATCATGTTGTGCAAGAAGCTCAATCTGTTTGCCGACGCCTTCGTCGCCATCGACGGCAGTAAGTTTAAGGCCGTGAATAACCGGGACCGGAATTTTACGAAGGCCAAGATGCAGCGCCGGTTGCAACAGATTGATGAGAGCATTGAACGGTATCTGGGCCAAATCGCCAGCGCGGATCGACAAGAAGCAGCAGTGGCCACGGACAAATCCCAACGCCTGGAGGACAAAATCACGGCCCTGAAGACGGAAATGAAACGCCTCAAGCAACTCGAAGTTCAACTGCTTCAAACACCAGACCAACAGATCTCACTCACGGACCCGGATGCGCGGTCGATGGCCACCAGCGGACGAGGCACAGGGACGGTGGGGGATAACGTGCAGACGGCCGTGGATGCCACACACCATTTGATCGTGACGCATGAGGTGACCAATGTTGGGCATGATCGTCACCAGTTGCACCATATGGCGGAACAAGCGAAAGAGGCTATTGGAGCAGAGACGCTCGCCGTCGTCGCCGATCGCGGGTACTTCAATGGGAAAGACATTCTGGCCTGCGAGCAGTCCCAGATCACGACCTATCTCCCCAAGCCCCAGACATCAGGCAGCACGAAGAAAGGCATGTTCAGTAAACGCGACTTTCTGTACAAAGCAGAAGATGATGAATACGCATGTCCAGCCGGAAAGCGTCTGATCTGGCGGTTCGAGACAGAGGAGAAAGGCTTACAGCTCCACAAATACTGGTCATCACATTGTCCGAACTGCTCGATCAAATCGCAGTGCACAACCAGTAGCTATCGACGAGTGACACGCTGGGAACATGAAGCCGTGCTCGAGGCCGCCGAGGCACGCCTCGATCAAGAACCAGAGCGGATGCGCACGCGACGAGCAACCGTCGAGCATCCGTTCGGCACCCTGAAAGCCTGGATGGGCTACACCCACTTCCAAACCAAAACGCTCAAGCATGTCAGCACCGAGATGAGTTTGCATGTGTTGGCCTACAACTTCAAACGGGTGCTGGCGATACTCGGTGTGACCCCGCTCCTTCAGGCAATTCAGGCGTGAGAGCGACCCTCCTCCACACTGAAATGAGTGAATGAGCGCCGCATGTGACGCATCAGGTTGCTCGTGGAGGGCCAAAACGGGAAAGCGCGTCTCACCAAACAACGAAAGAGGAGAGGGACTGACGCGCCGACTATCGCATTGCGAGTGATGGGGGCGGTAAGTTTTTACACAGCCTGGGTCGACTTGCGACGGTTGGGACGAAAATTCTAACGTCCGCTTTTCGACAAGAACGGTTCGCCCGTGAAACCCTCGGCGGTAAAGAAAACAACTAAATTAGAACTGCCATGCTACCGAATGAGGCAATCCGTCAGATATCCAGGTCAGGTGACACCTTGCTCTCTTCTTCTTTAATGGTTTTGTGTCAAGCGCCCGACTTTGGCTCTTCTCTTTCTTGTGGGATCTAGTAGGAACCTGCTTCTTTCCGAGGTCAAGCCTAGCTCGCACTAGACTGCCACATGATACTTGCCGTGTCCGGAGCA
>JAJDBQ010000082.1 GCA_029261255.1 Nitrospirales bacterium | reverse complement strand
TTCAAGATAATCTCCAGAAATTTCCGGTGTGCCGGTGAGGGGGTCGTAAGACCGCCATCTTTTGTTATCGTAAACTTGAAACCACGTCTCCCATTGGACGGTCCGTGGCGTGCTTGGAATGCGAATGCCATGGATGACACGCGCAGGAAGCCTGGAAGCCTTGAGCACCTCAACGACGGTGTTAAGCTTAATTTCGAGGGTAGGTTCCTGCCCAATCAGCACTGATAGGGTTTCACCAGGATTGGGACTATGGATGCGTTTGATTAAGGCCTGTACGAAGGTTTCGTTGTCTGCAGATTTCGAGAGAAGCTCGCGTCCAAGGGCCTGCGCGGCTTCTAAAAGAGGACTTTCAAGTCTAGGTTTCTGCAAAGGGGAAATTTTGGGTTTGCCTGGTTCATGGTCTGTTGGCATGCGGCGAATAATGGCCCGGTAGTACAGTGATTGCTTTCCCTCGGCTTTACGAATCGACCAAACCGCCCGACGATTGCCTTCATCGGGTGTCGTGGTTGCGAGGCCATATCCCTGCGAAATAAAGTTTTCATCTAAAATGGCGTACTGAGGGGTGTTTCGGGGAATATACATTCCTACTTTTATGGGCTTATTCTTTGCCGTAAAAGTAGCATGCACCTCAAGGTTCCATATGAGGGCGGAAGTGTCCGCGGTGAGGGGAAATTGGAGGACGATGGCCTTATAGGCAAACAGTCCAATACCAATGAGTGCCAAACTTAGGGCAAGAATATAGAGATGCCGTTTATTCATTCAGATGATGGTCGTGAACAGGCAGGTTCCTGGGTCAACGTGAAAGCGGAGTCGACAATGGCCGAACCCTTGAGAAAACTCCGGCCGATCAACATGGGATATTTAAACCCCGTGCGATTGGCTAAATTGACTGGCACATCTTTTTTGAAAATAGTTCCGATGCATAGATCCAAGAGCACGACGGCTCTTTTGAGGCTAGTTCCTCTTTTCCGTTTGATGCGAGTATAGCGCCCGAGCGGTTTCTCCAGTGTCACGGCCTCACCTGCTGCCAATGGGATGGAAAAACGAATCCATGGCTTCTCTCCTTGCATGAATTCTATGATATCTGTGGCATTAAGCGATGAGTTGTCGGCTCCTGTGTCGATTTTAGCTGCAAGGGAGACGTTTTCTGGGATAATTTGTACAGTCTCAATCCACCCAATGATAGATTTTTCCTCTCTATCGGTATCTGCTGCACCCATGACTGGTATAACCCAAATCATGGTAAGGAGCGCAAGCGTCATGGAAATTGCGGCTACGGAATTTTTCAACGAAATATTCTCTCTAAAATGGTAAGGAAGAAGCCCTATTATAGGAAAACGATTATTTCTATGTCGGGTTTAGTACGCAGTGGTTTAGCAGTAACCGGGTTTTAGGGCTATCGTGCTTTTGCACATTTCGGAACAGCGAGGCGGTGAATACAAAGTGTTTGAGCAAGGACATAATTCTTTAGCCAATCAATGAAAGCATTGGAAAAATTAACCTAGTTTTGCTGAACTTGTGAAAGTGTAGGTTTTGGGTGAGGTTCTGAGGGCAAAGAAGTCTCAGAGTAGCCAGATGTTCGAAAAAAAGCTTGGGCCACCATGTTTGAGATCTGATCGAATTGTTCCAACACCTGGGCGAGGAATGCTGACAAACCCGTAGAATATACTTCTTCCAAGCTGCCAAATTCCAAATCAGCTGCTAAGGCGCCCGCCATTCGAATGGCCTGTCGAGTTTCCGATCGTCGCGTGCCGCCGGCTATGAGTTCGATGAGCTCACTCGTTTGTGTCGTGGTAAAACGAACTGAACGAGGAAACCGGTCATGGAAAAGCAGAAACCGCACAATTTTTTTTGGGACCAACTGTGCTGAGTAAAATTTTCGGTAGGCTTCGAATGCACTGGCAGATTTTAATGCCGCCAAGCATTGATGGTATTCAGAAATGCGCTTGGGCTCTGTCGTGGGTTCACTTAGAATCGGAATATCGATGAGCCGTGCCGTCCGACCACCTCGTTCGATATTTTTCCCCAATCGATAAAAATTCCAGCCGTCGTCTCGCACCATGGTGCCACCCATGACCCCATCCAAGGTGTAGCAGGTATTCCGCACATGTCTGAGTAAATCATGGGTATCAGCCCACAGATCGATTTCTGTTTTCTCTTTCAAACTGAAATAAAAATCGTTCAGGAAATGCCAGACTTCACTGGATAACTGATCTTGGATGCCCCGGGCGTTGTTTCGGGCGGCGGCAATCAAGTTGGTGAGCGAGTCAGGATTGTCGCGGTTAAGGGTAACAAACTCTAACACAGACTTCGTGAGGACGTCTCCATACAGTGTTTGATAGGCTTCGAGCTCACCAGTATCCTCGAGATAACGGGACCAAATATCGGCCTGTTCTTGACCTGTGGCGATCTCGGTCAACAGATGGTAATGCACATTCACGAAACGCGCCGTATATTCAGCTCGCTCGATCGATCGCCCAATCCAGAAAAACGATTCTGCTGTTCGGCTTAACATACGTTATTCATCCCCATAGAGCACCCACGTATCTTTGCTTCCTCCGCCCTGTGATGAGTTGACCACCAAGGAGCCTTCCTTTAAGGCCACACGAGTGAGACCACCTAGGGATAGGGTGATGTCTTCTCCCCACAGGACAAACGGGCGAAGATCAATATGCCTCCCCATTATGTTGAATGTGTCTGTTCCATCAAAAACGCAAGGATGATGGGACAAGGTGACCACAGGTTGGGCAATATAACTTCGAGGATTGGCCAGAATTTTCTTTCGAAATTCATCTTGCTCAGCTTTAGTCGAACTGGGTCCCATTAACATGCCATACCCACCAGACTCCGCCACGGCTTTCACCACCAATTCCCCGAGGTGCTCCAACACATACTGCCGGTCTTCAGGAATCCCACAGAGATAGGTGGGCACATTGTGTAAAATTGGTTGTTCCTTTAAATAATAGTCAATCATTTTTGGCACAAACGTATAGACGGCTTTGTCATCGGCGATACCGTTACCTATGCCATTTGCTAAAGCCACATTCCCGGCGCGATAGGCACGGACAAGGCCGGGGACACCGAGCACTGAATCTTTGCGGAAGATTTCCGGGTCAAGAAATGCATCGTCGACACGACGGTAAATGACGTCGATTTGTTCTAGCCCTTTCGTGGTTTTCATGTAGACCTTGTCGGATTCGACGACCAGGTCACGACCTTCGACCATTTTGATACCCATTTGCAGAGACAAAAAGCTGTGTTCAAAGTAAGCGGAGTTAAACACGCCGGGTGTCAGAAGGACGATCGTCGGATTTTCTTTCCCCAGCGGAGCCAGGCCTTTGAGATTTTCCAAGAGTTGCGCAGGGTATTGATCGACGGGTCGGACATGCATGTCGGAGAATAGATTGGGAAACAATTGGCTCATCACCAGGCGGTTTTCCAGGACATATGAAATACCGGACGGCGTCCGAAGATTGTCTTCGAGCACGTAATATTGGCCTTCGTGATTTCGCACTAAATCGATCCCGGAGACATGGATAAACACGCCCTTGGGAGGGCAGAACCCGACTAAGTCTTTTTGGAAGTGCTCAGAACTTTCGATCAGGTCACGCGGAACAACGTGATCTTTCAGAATCTTTTGCTCCCCATACAGGTCAACCAAAAACATGTTGAGAGCGCGAACCCGTTGTTTGGTCCCTGCTTCAATGATTTGCCATTCCGTATTCGGAATAATCCGAGGCAAGAGGTCGAATGGAAAAATTTTTTCAGTTTGTTGGGCGTCGCCATACACGGTAAAGGTGATACCTTGGCGCAAGAAGGCTTGATCAGCCTGTTTCCGTTTTAATCGTAAATCCTTCAAAGGAACGTTGCCCAAACGTTCGAAGAGGCGGCGGTAATGAGGACGTGGGATGCCAGGGGATTCGAACATTTCATCGAATCCGGATTTCATGGGATAGCGATCAAAGAGCGATTTCACAAATTCATTCCTTGATGGGGCGATGGCTAGTGGGGAAAATTTATTATGGAAAAGTTGTGCAATATACCATAGTCGATAGCTGACAGAGCAATGGCCTACAGAAGCTTTTGAGGTAAGGAGGTGCGTGTTGCTGCCCTTTGGTTTCAAGGAGCACATTAGGAAAGCAAAACAGGAGGATGCTATAATTCAGCCTTCGGCTGTTCGGCTGATTAGGTAGGGTTTCCTGAGCATTCTTACGGATTATACCATTCACATTCTTTAAAGATTAGTCCACTTCTATGGCGCTTCATGTTGCTCTCAATCATCAAACCCATTATCGATATGATCGGGGTATTCAAATGGGACCCCATGTTATTCGCTTGCGACCGGCGCCCCATAGCCGGACACCGATCCTGAGTTATGCGCTTAAGATCGACCCCAAAGGCTACTTCCTCAATTGGCAACAAGATCCTCACGGCAATTATCTGGCACGAATCGTCTTCCCCGAAAAGGTTCAGGAGTTTCATGTGGAAATCGACCTGTTGGCCGATATGGTCATTTATAATCCGTTTGATTTTTTCCTTGAACCTGAGGCGGAAACTCTTCCCTTTGAGTATGATCCGCTGGTCAAGCGTGATCTACAGCCATACTTAGACATTGAGCCAGCTGGCCCGCGTTTGCAAGCCTGGCTGAAGAATTTCAAAGCGCCACAGAATGATCCCACTATTCCCTTTTTGATGGACTTGAATGGGCAATTACAGCGACAAATAGAGTATGTGGTACGAATGGAACCTGGGGTCCATACGCCAGAAGAAACGCTGGAACTGGGGTGTGGGTCTTGTCGGGATACGGGCTGGCTCCTGGTTCAAATCCTACGAAATTTGGGCATTGCCAGCCGGTTTGTCTCTGGATATTTGATTCAATTGGTAGCCGACGTAAAATCCTTGGACGGGCCGTCAGGGACCGATCGCGACTTTACGGATTTGCATGCGTGGGTGGAGGCCTATCTCCCGGGAGCCGGATGGGTGGGATTCGATCCGACATCCGGGTTGCTGGCAGGCGAAGGACACATTCCGCTGGCTTGCACCCCACATCCCCTCACGGCGGCACCGATTAGTGGCGTGATCGAACACTGTGAAACCGAGTTTTCCCATGCGATGTCGGTGACGCGAATTGTCGAAACGCCACGCGTTACCAAGCCCTACTCCGAAGAACAATGGCAAGCCATTAATCAATTCGGTCATCGTTTGGATAAAGAGTTGGTAGCCAATGATGTCCGCGTGACGATCGGCGGAGAACCCACCTTTATTGCGATCGACTATCCCGATTCACCGGAATGGAACACGGAGGCGGTAGGCCCGAATAAACGACGGATGGCCGCTGACCTTATTAAACGTTTACGAGATCGCTTTGCTCCAGGAGCACTTCTGCATTTTGGGCAGGGCAAATGGTATCCCGGTGAGCAGCTCCCCCGATGGGCGTTTGGGCTCTATTGGCGTGAAGTGGAAAAACCCATTTGGGAGAATGACCATTTGATTCCTGAAGACACGCCTGCGGCGGAGGCCACGCATCAAGATGCGCAGCGGGTCATTGAGGGTATTGCCCAGCGCGTGGATGTGGGATGTGAGACCATCTATCGCGTCTATGAAGACCCGTGGCATTTTATTGAGCAGGAACGTAAGCTGCCAGAAACACTTGATCCGGCCACGAATAATTTAGATGATCCCATGGCTCGGGACCGGTTAGCCAAAGCTTTTGAAAAAGGGTTAGGCACCCCCGCAGGCTATGTGCTGCCTTTGCAACGATGGAACGCTCGTGACGGACAACGTCGCTGGAAGAGTGCGCCCTGGTCGACCCGGACCAAGCATTTGTTTCTGGTTCCTGGTGACTCTCCTGTCGGGTTTCGATTGCCCTTGGCGTCGCTTCCGGTATTAGCACCTGGAGAATATCCCTATATCATTCCAACGGATCCCTTCGAAGAACGTGGGCCTCTGCCAGACCCTGATCCTAGCCGACAACCTTTTTTACGCGGCCAAACGGGGCAGGATCAGCCAGCAGATCAGCCGCAAACGGTCCATGGACAGGTCACAGGTTCCGGGAAGAAGCGAGCGGTTCGTGCGGCATTAGCCGTTGAATCTCGAGATGGGCACCTGTGGGTCTTCATGCCCCCGGTGGAATCGGTTGAAGATTATCTTGACCTCGTCGCGGCCATTCAAGACACCGCGGCCGAACTCAACCAGCCGATTCACTTAGAAGGCTATACCCCGCCATATGACCCCCGCATCAATGTCTTGAAGGTGACGCCGGACCCTGGAGTGCTAGAAGTGAATATCCATCCCGCTTCCAATTGGCCGGACATGGTCGCCATTACAACGGGCATTTATGAAGAAGCCCGACTCTGTCGATTAGGTACCGAAAAATTTATGTTAGATGGACGGCATACTGGAACCGGAGGCGGAAACCATATGGTGGTGGGTGGAAAGACGCCTGCTGATAGTCCTTTTCTGCGGCGCCCGGATCTCTTGCGGAGCTTAGTCGCTTATTGGCAACGCCATCCCTCGCTTTCGTATGTCTTTTCAGGCCTTTTTATTGGCCCGACGAGTCAGGCGCCGAGGATTGATGAAGCTCGCCATGATTCTCTCTATGAACTCGAACTAGGATTCTCCCAAGTTCCGGCTCCCAATGCCGATAACCCTCCACCCCCATGGCTCGTTGATCGCATCTTTCGAAATTTGCTCATTGACGTAAGCGGCAACACTCATCGCACGGAAATTTGTATTGATAAACTCTATTCGCCTGATGGGCCCACGGGGCGCCTTGGGTTGGTGGAATTCCGAGCCTTTGAAATGCCGCCGCACGAACGGATGAGCTTAGCGCAGCAAGTGCTCCTGCTGGCCTTTATTGCACGTTTTTGGAAGACACCTGATTCTGGAACCTTGGTTCGATGGGGGACGCAGTTACATGACCGTTTTATGCTGCCACATTTCTTGAAACAGGATCTCCATGATGTGATTCAAGATATGAATCGGGCCGGCTATGAGATTCAGGAAGAATGGTTTGCGCCTCATCTGGAATTTCGGTTCCCGCTCTATGGAACCATTCA
>JAJDBQ010000081.1 GCA_029261255.1 Nitrospirales bacterium | reverse complement strand
CCACCTTGGCCTTAAATGCTGGGGAATGATTCCGTCGGGATCGTCGTGCCATCTCCTGCTCCTTTCGTTGAAAAGAAATATAGCGCAGAAGATTTCACTTAGCATCCTAATTATTCTGTCCAAGGACTGGGGACCACTTCTTAGTGTTGCCAAAAATATTCAATTCCACCGTGACGCCCTCACGAGTCAAAGCACTAAAATTGTCGATAAACTACAGAGCTATGATTTCGCAGATAGTTGAATTTCAAGTGCCGCAATCGATCAATAATAAATTCTCGACGTCATTCCAAGATTTAATTTGCGCGTTTAGTTGGTTTTCCTTAAATATGACGATTGAATTTAAGTCCTGAAAGAATGCTTTCTCAGACTTCAATGCTTTTGGCGTAAGGCGTCAAGTTACGAGCATCACCGGGATCCGACGCTTAGGCCTTATGACTAATGCTGACTAGAAGAGGGATCCCTTGCTCCAGAGAAGCCTGCTCTGGCCTCATATAACTCGTCTTGAGTAATTCCGAGACAAATGCCCACGCCATTCCTCCTAAGAGCCCCACAACCATCCCAACAAAGAAGATTAAAGACTTCCTAGGCTTAATTGGTGAATTAGGTGCTGACGCTGATTGAATCACACTGACATTGGCAATATTTTGATCATCCATTTGTGTTGAAACATTAGCCATTTCAAGTTTTTCCACATAATTTCTTTCATTTTCTTTGTCTTTGTCGACTGCACGTTGAAGCCCATCAAATTGCTTTTCTAATCGATTCAACCGTGCAATTTTACGATCAATTTCTTCTATTTGTCCGTAAATGACTCCTCGCTTAGTCTTAAGAGACGTTAATTCTGATTCTGTAGTCAGGAGCGTCAACTGAAGGTCTTGAGAGACTGGATTTCTGACAGTGGTCACCTGAGCATCTTTCATTTGAGCTTCTTGTTCTGCAAGATAAGCCTGAGTAAGGGCTATCTCTTCACGAATATCAGTCACCATTCGACTGTTCTCATCGTATTTACCGAGGAATTGATGTTCTTTTCGCCGAAGAGACAGCAACTCCTGCCGTGTAGAATCAATCAACTGGTCCGACTGTTCCTTTTCAGTCCACATAGGTATGTACTCAGAAATATTCTCTAACTGTCCCCTCAGTGAGTGTATTTTTGAACCTGCCCCCTGGATTTGGTCTTCGGTAAACTTTGATCTACTGTCGAATTTTTGCCGTTGATCAAGGAGAAGTGTCCGTTGCTCCACAATGGAAGAAATCCCATGTTCTTCCTTGAATTTCTGCAGAATGGTCTCTGATTGTTCAAATTTTTTGCGGAAAATTTCAACCTGTTCCTCTAAAAATGAAGCCTGAGGGTTACTGAAAATGGCGAGATGCTTTTCTTTCCAGAGTTCACTGAGGACGTTTACCATACGTGCCGCAACTTGAGGATTGTCATGTTCAAAAATGACTCGTATAACATTTGATTTCCCAGATTGCGTAACAGTTAAATTCCTCTTAATCCGGCTCTGAGCTGTTTCTAAGGGTGCGCCATTTAAAGAATCTTTTTTTACAAGATCAGGATAGATAGTGCCAACTCCAAGTACTTCCAAAACTTTCAATCTAAGATCTCGGCTCTTCAGAATTTCAATTTCTGGAGCGATGAGGGCTTGAAGATTGAATCCCACCTTCTGAGATTGCCCACCGACTTCTGGATTGTACATATGCTCTCTTCCTATTTTTACCATGAGACTTGCCTCGACTTGATAAATTGGCGTTATCTGCATCGGAATAAGAAGGGAAAGAATCGTAAAAAACAAAAAGATCGCAATGATCTCTCGCTGATGCTTAAAAAAAACGGTGAGGATATCCCGAATCCTCAAGAAATCACTCTGATACTCGAGTTCCGATGGTTGCAAAGAAAGATTGTTCATATTCAATACGACGAGAACCAGAGTAGTAGACACTTATATCTGAGGCACGCTATAGCTAATATTGTTACATTAATCATAGATTCATAATCGCTGATAGAGCCACTTGGGAATGTAATGGCGCTGATTATTAAAGACCATACCGAGGAGATTTCCACCACTCTGCTCAATCCGGGCTTTGAGGTGAGAGATCACCTTAGCACGTGTTTTTTCTGCTTCTACAACCATCACGACTCCATCTACTACCGCGCACAACCCTAAGCTCTCATCCGAGATATCAATCGGTGCAGCATCAATAACAATCATGTCGAATTTTTTGCGTATATGCGTCCATAAATTTTCTTGGCTGGCAGAGCTAGCAAGTTGAACGGCTTGTTGCTTACTTTCAAATAACCTAGCAAGAAACAAGCGCGAATCCATGACTGGAGTGATCACCTGATCTAAATTACCACCACTATTCATGATTTGCTGCAAAGGCATTTTGGGTTCAATCCCAAGAGTATAATGTTGAGTCAACTTTTCGGAATCCCCATCTACGAGTAATACCGATTTACCTTTCAATTCAACCAATACTCTTGCAAACTCTCGAACAATGGTCGAAACTCCTTCTTGGTTCCGGCTGCTAATAAATTGAAGAATATTGTCCTGTGGGTCAGGAATAAGACTGGCAAGGTGTTGCTGAAGTTGAACCATCTCCCGCTTCATTCTCAGCGCAGGTAAGCTAGAGAGGACAACAGGCTGCGAACGTGGTCGTTCTATCCGAACGACCTTCAACAGCTCCTGCTGACCTTCGGAGGCATATAGCAGAGCCTCATACACTTTACTCATAGAACAATTCCTCAGGAAAAGTTATTGAAAGACTCTGCCCGTCAAAATCAAGCAAGAATCTATTCAGACGAATTGGCTGAAACAGATTGCTTCATGAGAATTTTCTCTTCTTCAGGCAGTCTAGGGAACACGACATCCTGCCCTGGGAAAATTTTCTTGGCACTCAGAATTTTGGGGTTAAAGTCCAATATACGCTGAATATAGCGAGGATGAGCCGCGCCATAGACAATTTCGGCCAATTTTTCCAGGGTATCGCCTTCTTGTACGACAACCACAGCATAGGGTTGCGTGCGTCTCGCTTCAGCTTTTTTCTCATTCGACTTGGTGCGCACCGAAACCGAATTCTGAGTATATATTTTCTTGGAAGACCGCAATTGCTCACCTGTATGTGCAACTAAGACGTGGGCATCATCCGCCGATTTTTTTTTATCCTCTATTTTGGTTAACGACGGAAACACTATCTGTTCACCTGGATAAATTTTTCGCACATTGACGATATGCGAATTGTGGTTAAGCACGAATCGAAGCATTGCAGGACTTGATGATCCATACACCTCCTGCATTAACCCTGCCAAAGTCTCACCTTTTTTCATGATCCTGGTAAGCGGTGAGGCTAACGAAACACTCTTCGGCTTCTTAGTGGGAAATACCGGTTGCACCTTCGTGTCCGTGCGCAGTATCACCGGAGTTACTACTTCTTGCTTTGCGAGCTCATTTGACTTCGCACTCACAGGCTGTGCTGGTTGCACGGGAGGTCGCTTAAGATTTTCAGACTGCGGTGTTGCAGGATCATCGTTGATCGCGAGAACCTGAGTCATACCTTCTGCTGTGGATCGCTTCTCCAGCCTTTCGCTCACAGGCCGTGCTAGTTGCACAGCAGGTTGCTTGAGGTTTTCAGACTGTGGTGTTGTCGTATCATCGTTGATCGCAAGAATCTGAGGCATGACTTCTGGCATGGATCGCTCTTCCAGCTTCTCGCTCACGCGCGATGCTGGTTGCACCGTAGGTTGGTTGGTGACATCAGAATTCTGTGGAATGGGGAACAGATCAACAGAGTCCACCAAAATTTGTTCTACCGCCTCCGGTACGGAAGTGACAGCTTCAACAAACTGAACATTTTCCTCATTAGAAGGATTCGAACCTTCAGCAATACTCAAGGTACTCTGACCTTGATTCACTCCTTGGTCGAACAGGGATCCAATCTTTTCTAATGGCGGGGTGTTGGACAATCTAAAATCAGTCAGAGGTATAAGTGCGACGAGCGCCAGGAGAAGGATGAGCACCCCTGCGGCCAAGGGTATTAATTTCCAAAGTGCGTGAGATGACTTGCCTGCCAAGTCATTGATCACTTCTTTAGCAATACGAGCAGTCACGGGGTTTTTTGTGTATCCCAACGATGTGACTAACGCATTATCACAAAGAATATTCAACCGCCGAGGTATGCCCTTGGCTTCTCGAACAATACACTTCAAGGCTCCAGCTGTGAAAATCGCCTTCCCCTCCCCGCCGGCTTTTTCCAAACGATGCTGAATATACTCAACACTTTCTTGCTGAGAGAGGGGATGGATGATCGCTCGTAACGCTATGCGTTGCCGTATCTGTCGTAATTCATATCGATCTAGAAGCACATCGAGTTCTGGTTGTCCCAACAACACAATTTGAATGAGTTTGTCTTTCGTCGTTTCCAAGTTAGTCAACATTCGCAGTTGTTCTAGAGTTGCCACAGGCATATTCTGGGCTTCGTCAATCAGAAGCACGACCGACCTGCTTTTTTGATGTTCCTCAATAAGCACTGTATGCAGTTGCTCCACAACTTCTGCATCGCTCCCATTTATCGGTTCATGTCCTAATTCACATAAAAGAACCCTGAGTACTCCCGCAAATGACAGATTGGGGTTAAAGAGATTTATTGTCTGCTGATTTACCTGGTCAAATTGAGCGAGAAATGCCCGGAGGATTGTGGTTTTTCCCAGACCGACTTCACCGGTTACCGCAATAAACCCTTTTTTTTCTTTGACCCCATAGATAATCGAACCCAAGGCCTGCTTGTGACTTGGACTCAAATAAAGAAAGTACGGATCAGGAGTGGTGTGAAACGGCTTAGCTTGCAATCCAAAAAATTCTAGATACATCACAACGAATACCCTTGCTTTCCAAAAGATAATTCAATGGCTAACAAAGAGGCGACTGAGTGGACGATCTCCTGAATGGCCTCCCACATTACAATATCCCAAAGGGAAGATAGACGAATCCACCCCCCCATGACTCTGGGATATTGCTTACCACTCGATCACAAATCAAATGGATTTCTCTATTTGATAAGTACAATCCCGCCTGAAATTCAACCTTGTAGGGCTCTGTTACTCAAAAAAATAAATTCAATCAGTATAGTGGGGAGAAATCGGATAGGTGGATGAAAGATAAAAACAGCATGGGAAAAAATCAATGCAGAATTAAAAACATTAGTAGTAATATATGCCTAGAGTATAGCTCATTTTCTTTAAAAATTGCGAGCCATATCAAAGTACAATTCCCCATCAAGGTGAAGGTTTATACATACACCACCTTCGATTTAATCAGTCAGGTAGGCAGGTGATTCCAACGCGATTTTTGGAAGTTACCATAGAGAAACTGTGAGACGGGGAAAATATAGGCTTAATACTTTTGAAGCTAGAACTCTACCAGTGCCTCGTCTGTTTTGGGTTATGGGAAGTGGCGTTATTCTTTTCAATTTCAAAATGGCTCTACGTATTAGGGGAGTCGGTCTTGATTAATTAAGAGAGGAGCTAGGGACTTTGCTACGACAGACTCTCTAGAATCACTAAGAATTGATTTTATCCTTGCTAAGCAACCGTTCCAAATGTTCAACAATGCGTTCGGCCGCGTGGCCATCCCATTTTGGCGGAATGGCTCCTTTTTTCCATTGGCCCGCCATTAACCTTGCCAAAGCGGGAGTGACATTATTTGGGTCCGTTCCAATGAGCTCATTGGTCCCAATCGTAATAGTTTCTGGCCGCTCAGTGTTGTCCCGTAAGGTCAAACATGGGACACCAAGTACAGTGGTCTCCTCCGTAATCCCACCAGAATCGGTGATGACCCCACAGGCATGTTTCACCAAGTAGTTGAATTCCAAATAGCCGAGGGGATCAATGCAATTCAAATGAGGCGGAAGGTTCTGCTGGTCACGAAGATTTTTAGCGGTTCGTGGGTGAACAGGAAAAACGACAGGTAACCCATGTGTCCCATCCGAAATAGCATGGAGTAGCCGTAACAATTTCTGCTCACCATCGACATTCGCAGGACGATGTAGGGTCACGACAAAATATTTCCCAGGCTCTAAGGCCAGTGTCTCCCAACAGGCTGGCGCCTTCAAACGTGGAAGCTGCTTAAGCAGAGTGTCAATCATCGTATTGCCCACAAAGAATATCCGGTCGTCTGTAACATTGCATCGACGGAGATTGTCATTCGCCGTTTCGCTCGTAGTAAAAAACCAATTGGTGATGGAATCCGTCACAACTCGGTTAATTTCCTCTGGCATTGTCCAATCGCCAGAACGGATACCGCCTTCAACATGCGCAACCGGTACCCCGACTTTACGTGCTGCAATAGCACAGGCCATGGTTGATGTCACATCACCAACCACAAGACACAGATCGCTTTTGTCTTTCAGTAAGGTTTTTTCATAATTGACCATGATGGCAGCAGTTTGTTCAGCTTGAGTACCTGACCCGACTTCCAAGTTAATGTCCGGGTGCGGAATAGACAGCTCTTCAAAGAAACTACCCGACATGGTACGGTCATAGTGCTGCCCCGTGTGAATCAAGCGAAATCGCAAAGACCCACCTCTCACCTCTGCTGCGTTCAACGCATCAATAATCGGCGCAATCTTCATGAAATTGGGCCTGGCCCCAGCAATCAAGTCAATTTGTTTCATTGGACAATCCTGGTAAGCCTAAATAGAGATTCGCAATGCGCCAGTATCCCTACTCAAGGAAACTGGACTTCCATGGCAGGCAGTAAGTTTGGAACAAGAGACCTAGCTTCCGTGAGGACGACCATCCCATTTTCTTTTCAATAGTAGTTTATCGAGTCACAAGAATGTAGACATTTTCCTCGGCCTTGACTGAAGCTTTGGCATGGGCCAACTGACTCTCACGATGCTCTTTCGTGGAAGAGGGCAAGACGATATCAGCGACAACATAATAATTTCCCGCAGGTAAGTCGGCAAAACAGAACCGCCCTTCATCATCCGTCTTCGTATATTTTTCAAACTTCATTGCCTGAGGATCAGGGTCCACCATGTTCCGACCACGCAGGACTTTGAGCTTAAACGCTTCCTCTGTATACGAGGTGACCGGGGCTAACAACACATTATTGGTTGAGGCGACATGTTGATTGCCACCATCCAGCCTGACATAGGCCTGTCCACAAATTTTCGCAGTACCTTTGCCCTCATACGGCGCATATTCTTCTTGGATAAATTGAGCCTCACGCTCATAGGTCCTGGCGCAACCCATCATCGGAAAAGCCACGAGAATCAATACGATCCATTTTGTCATATTGGCGTCATCCTTAAGAACCAAGAAATTGGGACAGGACCAAATAGACCCAAGACGCACCGACAATAAAGGTAATTTCTTTTTCACCAATCTGCTTATACAACACACGATATCCCACAATCGGCACAATGGCTAGAAGGCATGCCGAAAATAAATGCCCCACCACATCACCAACCATTCTTGCTACATCCGTATTGCCAGGCACCGCTAACATGATACTCCCGCCAAGCATGGCGGCCCAGAGCCATCGAATACTGATATCCATGTTATGACCTGGGTTGAACGGCAGGGGAAGGGATTGGAGGAGAAAACTCGAGCACGTATTTCACTCGACACGTAACCTTGGGATCCAGATTGACCTGCCGATTTGAAGCAAGAATGACCAATCCACGATACGCCTCTATCTTGGCCAAAAGATAACTCACTTCCAGATTCGCATATCGATCATGACCATCTTTCACCTCACTTCGTTTTCCAAATAAAGCATCTGCTTCATCAAAGAACAACACCGAACCGTTCTTTTTGGCTGTCTCAAAAACCCGATCAAAGTTCTTTTCTGTTCCACCAATAAATTTACTGATCATGCGTTTAAGATTGACCGGAACGACTCTCGTTCCTAGCTCTCGAGCAATGACCTCTGCCGCCATCGTTTTCCCCGTACCACTCGAGCCAGAAAAAAGCGCCAAAACACCTGATGACGAAGAAGCGAGTTTTCCACTCCTACCCGGCACACCCAATTGGCGAGTTTCTTGAGCCATCCGCCGAAACGTCTCGATTTGCCTTGAGGAGAAGACCAATTTCGACCCGGCTTGATGCCCGTTCACGTGTTCTTTTGTCTGCTTAAAACAACCCATCGCGACCATTCACACTTGATGTTCGTTTGATTCGACTTTTAAGTCTTTTCTTGGATCAACGAAGTAAGACCACACTGTCGTGACATTTTCTTGGAAATATAATCGAAAAATGATTGGCTGGGGGGAGAAGAATTTGAACCCTCATAATCAGAACCAGAATTCACCCAAACCTAAATATGAGACAGAATGATTAAGAGGGGTAGAGTGCCACATTCACCCTATGAAGACAAGACATTTAGTCTTTTGATTGTGATCAAGCGCGATTGATGTAGGCCTACAACTAGGCCAAAAACTAAGACCTAACTGGGAGGAAGACTGGGGAAAATAATTTCCGACAGGTCTCTTTTTCAGGATTAAAAATAGGCGCGGCAGGGGGTATGCATTTTCATGACACGTGTGCCCTCGGCATGAAATCGTTCAGCAACAAAAAGAATCAAAAGGAAAAAAGATGAAGAAATTGCAGCTTGCCTGTCGAGAAATCATCTTCATGAGGACCGTGCCTGTTAAAGAGTCAGGTTCATTAGACTCAGAGTCCTGCAACGATGGCCTTGGCCAACCGCGTACCATCCTTCTTACGCTGCGGCGCAGTTTCGCTAGCCCATTGTTTCGCGCTTTCTTTTGCAACGACCGCCATCTGCTTGAGGTCCACCCCTTTAAGATCCAGCGGCGGTTCCTTAGCACCCTTGTAGGCGGAGACGATGAACGTCAAATTATCCACTCGAACGTGCACATCGCCATCGTCATTGACTCGTGCCTCTTCACCAACACCCGCGACGTCTTCAAAATTCACCGTCTTACCACCGACCGATCCCATGATCACTTTGGCCATGGATTTGGCGTTGGGATCCAATTCTGCCTTTGCATCAAGCTGCCTGGCGACTTTATCCATCTCGGCCGTCATCTCTTCAGCCGTCTTGCTTTTGGTCGCATTGCCAAACCATTGAGCGGCGGACTCTTCACTCTTGTGCACACTAATCATCGATATATGAGCCTCCACAATCTCGTTCTCATGGCCCCCAGTGTAGAGGCAACCCAAAATTTTCATCTGCTTGAGCTTGTCGGCAGGGACATCAAATGTTGCACTGACAAGTTTTGTGGTGAGAAGCATGCAGCCCTTTTTGCGAATGTCGCGATCGAATCGAGCTTCATCAGATAGTGCCGAAGCGGAAGCCGACTCAGACTCAGCATTTTCCAAGTCCCCGCAGGCGGCAAAGCCGAGCACCTAGAAGATAGTGACAATAAGTTGAAATGGATGTGCCATGGAATATTCCCTTACTGTCAATGAAGTCAGTAGGAAATTGGCTGGGGGAGGAGGAGTTGAACCCCCACAATCAGAACCAGAATCTGATGACGTACGTTTCATGATCTTTCATCGTGCCTCATTCCCCTTGATAATACACTGATTTTACGCCTATCATCTTGCATTGTCTATCCTCTAGTTTCCCCTGACTTCATTTGCGGTGATTGCTGGGTGATTGCTAGCCAGGACATCAGACCATGCAAGGCAAAATCACCAAACGAGCTGTTGATAGCATTACTCTAGCAAAAACTGACCGGTTTTTGTGGGACACGGACCTACATGGATTTGGCTTAAAAGTCACACCTACTGGCACGCGAATCTATATTCTCCAATACCGCATGGGAGGAAGAGGGTCAGCCTCTCGACGCTATACGCTTGGGAAACATGGACCATGGACACCCGATGCCGCTCGAAAAGAAGCCACGCGACTCTTGGGACTCATTGCAACTGGAACAGATCCAGCGGAAGCGAAGCAACAGGACAAAGGGGGTCTGACTTTAACCATATTCGCTGAACGCTATCTGAAAGAATACGCAGAGCTTCAGAAGAAACCTCGCTCCGTAGCCGAAGATCGACGCAACCTCAACAACTTAGTGCTTCCCACATTGGGAGCCAAACGCATCGATAAAATCTCTCGATCTCACATTGCCAAACTGCATCATGACCTTAAGCAAACGCCGGTCGCAGCGAATCGAGTCCTCGCAGTCCTCACAACCCTCTTCAACCTAGCGGAGAAATGGGGGTACCGTCCTGATGGGTCAAATCCCTGCCGCCACGTTCCAAAGTATAAAGAGGAAAAACGGGAGCGGTTCTTAAACGAAGGAGAACTCACACGATTAGGAAAAGTCCTCGCAAAGGCGGAACAGGATAAGGCTCATTCACTCTCTGTCATTGCAGCGATCAAACTCTTGATCTTTCTTGGAGCACGACTCTCTGAAGTTCTGACGCTCAGGTGGGACTTCATAAACTTTGAGAAGCAGAACCTTCGACTCCCTGATTCTAAAACTGGTGCAAAAACCGTCTACCTCAACGCCCCTGCCCTAGCCGTGTTGGATTCATTGCCACGGATTGAGGGGAACCCCTATGTCCTTCCAGGCAATAAACGTGGCGCCCATTTAGTTAACCTTCATGCTGGATGGATAGAGTTACGGAAAGAGGCGAATCTTGAAGATGTGCGACTTCATGATCTCCGGCATAGCTTTGCCAGCGTAGGAGCCGGAGCAGGAATGAGTCTACCTACGATCGGAGCTTTGCTCGGCCATCGCCATGCTGCAACCACGAATCGCTATGCCCATCTTGATCAAGACCCGCTGAAAAAAGCGAATGATGAAATTGGAGATCGTCTTCATGCGGCAATGTCTGGAAAATCGAAGGCGCCTCTCCATTCGATTCTAAGACCACGGAAGAAGGTGAAAAAATAGCCGATGGAAGGCACTAATTACTCTCCGCTTGGCAAGGCGACCAAGAACACTACTACCCTAGAATGATTGAGTGTGATTAGGAGTTACAAAATTCCTATAAAGACAGATGATATCTCACACTTTTTAGTGTGAATGAGATAGAGTCAGTATCGTCCGCAAATGAAAGGCCTAAGTGTTCAGAGGTAAACTTTTAATTTTTCAGTCTTATCTTCTGGATCCGCTTCACAAGACTAGCCCAAGTTCCCCCTCAACTTGCTAGGAGGAGGTTTTCTGAAATATCTAATTGGCTAAACAAAAGAATCAGACGTTTTGCTTCCAAACAATTGAAAACATAGTGCTGTTTTCTATTTTATTCTCCCCTTCATTCCTTCCCTTGAATTTAAATTTATGGCCCGAGTTTTATGTCCTCTGTAGCTTTAAGTTCTTTCTGCCTTTTTAACTCACGTTCTAGTTCTATTTTCCTGAGTTGCTGACGCATCTTTTCATTTTCTAATTCTATTTGCCGTAATGCCTCAAAATCTGCATTTTGGCCTGGCAAAGAATTTGGTTTTTCTGCAGTTTCCCGAAAAGCTTGACGTGCTTTTAGGTTTAGAATTTTTTCACAAAATTCTCGCGCATTACCAAACTTATCAAAATATTTCACAGCACCAAGAGCTGCCACCGGGGCAGGGGCAAGGGCAGGGGCAGCCGCCTGCAACTCTAAATTCTTCAACTCAATTTCTAAACACGTTTCTTCGGCATAACTTGCGTTCACAATTTCTTTAACAATAGCCACTACTGCGGCTCCTAACTCCTTGGCAGCTTCTTTTGATATTGTGGAACTCGTTGATCCTGTGTTTCCTAAAAACTGTCCCTTACCACCAGTCTTGGATTTTACACCTCTGGAACGATCACGAAACTCTTCTGCAGCTTTCAAATTCTTTTTTGCGTCCTCGACTTGCTTTTGGAGGTCGTCTACGATTTTTTGTGTTTTATCTGTCATCTCTTTCTGTTGAGTAGCTTTACTAGCCGCTGCCGCTGCCTCGGCTGTTTTACTAGAATCACTTTCGGAAGCTGTTTTAAGAGTTTCAGATTCCTTGTTTTTTTCTCTCAGGGCTCCTTGCTCCTTCGCCAAATCGTCATTTGCCTTCTTGAGGGATTTTTCTAATTTATCCAAGCTCTCTCGAGCTATCTCAAGAGACTTCTGAGCTTCGAGTAATGAAGTACCGGAATCAGCTTTAGCCGAAGCGTTTATGATTCTAGCTCTAGGGGCAACAGCCCCCGTTAATTGTTCAATCGCAAGTAACCCCATCATTGCATTTTGATACACTCTTTGAAGTTTAATAAAGGCTGGGCCACGTATTGCACCACCTATGTGTCCCTCACACAATCTATACATAGCATCCCGCAAAAGCTGAATTGTTTGGGATCTGACTCCGATATTGGAACCGGTCTCTGACATCGCAGCTGCCAGCTGCACTGAAATTTGCTGAGGAGTCGCACCACTGGCTGCTAGAGAAGCCCCTATTACAGAAAGTGCATCTGGGCTAGGCTCAGCACATACCCCATTTTTTGTGACCAGCACGACTCGCTGCTTTGCATCTATGGAAACACTCTGACCGCGGTTAACATCAAATTCCCTATATATAGAGTTCATGTTTGCTAAACATCCACTCAACATGACGGTTGCTAGAAGTAAAGCGGCTACCCGGACAAAATTATTCATTTTCAACTCTCACTTATTTTAGAAACGTAAATATTGAAATGAGGCAGTTATATGATTGATGGTAGTATGCAGATTTTTCCTAATAATTCAACCCATTTTGTTCCCAGACACAAGGCGACCCATTAACCCACTGCATCCCTTCTCTCCATTCCCTTTATCAAGCAGATTTTGTATGGTAGCAACCTGAACACCAGCAGAATGAATTTGCTTCCTACTCCTTGAGAATCCCCCTTATGGCCAATCCTGAACATCTCGCAAAACTCAAGGAAGGCGTTGAGGTCTGGAATGCGTGGCGAAAGAAATATGTAAATGAATATATAGACCTCAGAGGTGCCAACTTAAGCAGGGCAAATCTCAACGGAGCGAGGTTCGACCTTGTGGACCTGAGCGGTGCAGACCTAAGTCAGGCGTTTCTCAATGGAACAATATTGACGCGCGCGAATCTAAGCCAGGCCAACCTTGTCCAGGCGCAGCTCGCTGGGGCGAACCTTGGTGGTGCGATTTTGAACGAGGCAGATCTTACTGGCGCAAACCTGACCGTTGCCATTTTCATGTTAGGGTCTTTTACAAGGACAAACTTCACGGCAACAACATTAGCTTACACAATTTTCGCCAATGTTGACCTTTCAAACGTTTACGGACTTAGAACTTGCCACCATAATGGACCCAGTCATTTGGATGAGCACACGCTTAGGATTTCTCAAAATCTTGGCAACAAGTTTTTGCAAAGATGCGGACTGTCTGAAAAATTCATTACATATATTCCTTCTCTCTTTCACAACCAAGCCTTCCAGTTTTATTCATGTTTCATTAGCTATTCCTCAAAGGATGAAGATTTTGCAAGACGTCTCTATTCAGACCTTCAAGATGCCGGGGTGCGTTGTTGGTTTGCACCTGAGGATGTTCGGGGTGGGATGAAACTCTATCATCAAATTGATTCGGCCATTCGAGTACATGACAAATTGTTGCTGATTCTCTCCCCCAATAGTATGAACAGTAAGTGGGTGGTAACCGAATTAAAGCGAACGCTCAAAGCTGAGGGCCAACAGAACAAACGAAAACTCTTTCCTCTTGGGTTGGTCGATTTCAAGCATATTCAAACCTGGGAATGTTTCGATGCGACTGTAGGAGAAGATTTGGCCGATAAAGTCCGCGATTATTACATTCCCGACTTTACCAATTGGGAAACCAATTCAGCATATCAAAAAGCCTTTAAACGTTTATTGAAAGACCTGAAAGAAGACCAGCCGACTAAGAAGGAAAAGGCGGAATGAGGGAATGTACGGCCGCTTAATTCGTGAGAACAGATAGAAACGTTTCAGATGAGAACGTTGGTGAATAATCCGAGGAATGATCGACCGCAATGTCTTGAGCCCTTGTAAAATGCGCTAGGGAAAATGGGCAGTAATTTAATTAGGATTCAATGGAATCATCATACACTCAGAACGAAGTAGATCCTCGCGAGGCTGGATTACGCCGCTTTACTCTAGGAATGAGTTTAATTTTCTTTGTTATCACATTCGGAGATGCAAAATTTTCATCTAACAAACTAACTATTCCTTGGCTGGGAGAGCTAACCATTGGAAATCCTTGGGTAATTATTGTACTAACCTATGTAGTAATCTTTTATGCTTTGTTTCTTTTTTTATACCGCCAATGCTTTCAGAAACCAATACCTTATCAATTAAGAAGGTGGCTCAAAGAATTTGGAGTGCTGGTTGAGCCTGTGGAAGAGAGCCAGATTGAAAAACGAAGCAAACAAAGGGATTTACATCTTTCTAATTTGAAAAAAGGGAAACATTCAACTCTTCCCTTTGTCAAAAGGCAAGAATCTGTTCCCGGTAATTATTACTCGGAATTTTTCATTTCCGTAGAAAAGGAGTACGCAAATAAAGGTGATGCCATTGCGAATCAAGCCATTCATAGAGTTTTAGGACGACATTTTCCCTTTATAGCACCAGGGGATCTGCAAGTTATTCCAGACCAATCTTATCACCATGTTACAATTTCTAATGAAAAAATAATTACAAAAGTTTTCGGATTTGTTGAAGATTTTATTTATTTACTTCCCACGGTTCTCTATTTATTTTGCATTCTATATTTCCTCGGTAATATCTTGATATATAGTTGGGATCTAGTTTTTCAATAGATACAGTGATCTAAAAACACCACGCCCCCTGAAGAAGTCCTAATCCCAGGGGGCGCAATGATCTTAGCGGGGGCATTCTTTCCCGCCAAGGTGCTTTTAACAAAGGACTCACATCATGAAGGATGGAGCCTGGGAGTACCATTCCTCGGATGGGGAAGGTTGGTGTTACCATTGTCATCCTGGCTCCCACCCGTATACGATTTTCCTATGCCTGACCCCATAGACCGCAAAGACTTCCAGAACCTCTGTGACATGACCATCGATTCGATGTATGAGCTCGCCGCTCTCGGGGAATTGCTCGAACAAAAAGGTCTCCTCACCAAGCAAGAAATTCTGACGCTCGCCCAACAGCTGAAACAGAAAGCCGACTCTGCTAACTCTACCGACCCATCCTCCAAACGCTTCACCGCTCAAGAGAACGCCGTCATTGAAGAACTCATGGAAGTGATCCTTAAGCATGGCCTCTCGGCTGATCACGCCAAGGAGCTTCTAGGCCGGACTATTCAGTTATTGGAATGGGGAAAACAGACGGCCAATAAGATGCCTGAGGCGAATGCCTAGTGTCTTCTCCTAGAACTCTTATTCCAATTTTTAAACCAATTTGTTAAGTGACTGGCCATCAGGCCTTGATGGTTTTGGGACTTACTCGAAAAGGTAATCCTTTCTTTTTTAAGCAATCTGTTGCATTATGGACATACCGAATTTTCATAACCTGTGGGAAAGAATTGTTCGAACATGGGTTGTGGTTCTAAGTTAACATCCGAGGCACCCTCAATAGGTAACCGAGAACATAATTCTGAGACATCAGCATCACCAAAGATTGTTAGCAATAAAAGTAATTGTCTTCAATAGTTAGGCAGAAATATATATGGTGTCTTCCGATAAAACAGTTAATTCAATTGTCCAATTCTTTGAGAAACTCATTACTGAGTTCTCGTGGCCTCGGCTCTTGTTTGTTGCAGGTTTACTTATAACAGTCGTACTGGCATTAATAGTGTATGAAAAGGTTACGGGGAATTTCGAGCTTACGCGACTCGATCGTGAGGCTGCTATCCTTGAACGAGTTCTAGCGCTTCAGGAATCCGCACAAGATATCAATGACGAGGATATTTTGGCATCGCTTAACAACCTGAAGCTCCAGCTTCGTGGCTTCATGCAGCCCCTACCAAAGGGGGAGATGTCATCACTTAATACCGAAACGCTGTTATACGCCATAATGCCATGGTCACTTGTGGGCATTTTTTTGCTTATATCCAGCGGCCGGTCCTTCGATTCTTTTGTCGGCCTGGGAGTTATCGCCACGCCAGTGATCCTTTTGAGTGTCGCTCTACCCAACTTCGAACCTCAGTGGATCAACCATTTCTTGATTCCATGGGGAGGATGCCTGATTGTGGTCGTGCTGATGGTGATTTGGCAGCGGTCGAAAGCAGACAAAGATAGCTAAGAGCGGTGATTCAGACGGTACCCTAATATGCTATTCCCATAGATCCTGGGCTTTATCCACCTACCTTATCTCCAATCCTTTGCTTTATACCTTCTGCTTTGTATGGTGTGGCCTTTCTAGATTTTCTTTACGATCACCGCTCATTGACTTCTGATTCACCATGATCACCAAGAGTATCTCAGGCGGCCAAGCGGGTGCTGACCGTGGTAGATGACATGCCAGTCTACGTGTTCTGCGATAAGTCTCCTTCTCGTTCCAGATAAGGCAACAACGAAATCACCTTCCCCCATTTCGCTCGTTCCTGATGAGTGAATCTCCTCGGCATAGGCTCTCCGTTTGGCAGCTCTGAAAGTATGGGCAAGAGTCGCGCATTTAGGCCAAGATTCATTGTGTTGACTAAATACACGTAATGGACCACTGCAGCGTGAACTAACTCGTCAAACGATTTCGCTCTGGTCTCTTCGATGCGAATCTGTTCCAACTGTCGGAGCAGTGGTTGCGAAATAGGGTCCGGACCCAAGATCAATTTTCGTTGTCTCGCCATATCGCACCTCTCCTTGAATTGGTTCGTTCTACAAAGAGCCCACTCATTCTAAGATCCACCACACCGATTCCATGACTACTTGAAAATCCTGAGCGAGTTGCCAAAACACCGTGGCGACAAGGACCGGGAAAACCACGCTAGCCCCAGTCATGACCGCACCTCGGGCGGATCCAACCTTGGAAAGTCGGAAGAGCCGGTTCGGCTTAATTCCACGCATCGCGTAATATGCCGGTCGAGTTCCCGGCATTGTTGTTGAACCCGCTCTGTTAAGCCTTGCCATTGTTGTGCGTCGTGCATTCGTCACCTCCGGGTTTGGAGTTCTCTGCTTCGCCTGTCCCTTCCTTATCGTCAGCTACGCCTCAATACTTGATACATTTCTAGATTCGCTATGAACCAATCAATACCACAAAAGAGGAATAGCTAAGATCGGCAAAAAAGTGTCATCGACACATCTCTAGGCCCGTGATACCGTTTGAGACATGGCACCGAAACCCAAGAAAGAAGAAAAAGAAACCGCCGCTCTCAATTTGAGAGACATTCCGATAGACCAGTTCTATAGGATCAAAATGGCGGCTGCGGCTGAACACAAGTCCGTCCGAGACCTCATCATGGATCTGCTCGATTTAAAGATTCAGGAATTAGAGAAGAAGGGGCTTCTGCCCAAGGGGAAATAGTGGGATTCAAATTTGTGAGTTAGTTTAAGGACGGCACACGACCCAAATCGGACATTGAGACCATGTATTGAAGAAGGTAAATGATCATCTATGGACCAAGACTGGATTCTCTTAGAGAAAGAAACTCGTCGAGCCTTCTCTCGTGCGACCTGGGTTCCCTTGAGAGCCTCCTGCGATGAGGAGCAGGGTGAAGTTCAAAATATAGGCTACGTCAGTGAGTATTTTGGATGTGGGTCTGTTGCGTTCCCTCCGGAGCATCGAGAAGTCGCGGAACAACTTAGTTGGACTGATATTGGAGTCGGTTGCAGGGTCCAGCCTTATGCTTACGAGGATGGTTACTACTCGTCCATCGAACAATATCAATGCAATGACAAAGAACCAGTCGGAGTTCACCTTGTCTTCGAACACCCTCAACCAGTAGTTGGCGGAAGTCTATGGGTGCTAAATCCTGATCTAGTTATTGCGCTTCGTCTGATAAAGGAAGGAACAAACTGGGTAAGGCCAGAAGAGAATTTCGTTGTGGTAGCTCGGGAGGTTCTCGATCAAAACGGCGAACACCGCATGATCGAGATTAAGCGAGAGTTTCTTCTCGATTATTTGGCAGCAAGGAACCTATCACTTCGTCTCTCTTGCTATCGCCAAAGAGTGGAAAATGTTGCTTCGCTGCAAGGGAGTGAATACGCAAGTTTGGCAGATAAGCAAGAACAGCGAGACGGAGGGCGATTTGAGCTCAGAGTTCGCAGGTTGAATGATGTCTATGGAGGAAATTGGATTTTATCTCGGGCTTGGCGAACTGATGTTGATGAAGACGAAGACGCCCCAGTGATGGGGCCAGTAAGTGATGACAACACCGACCATGAAAGCTCACGGGGAGATCATAGTGGTTACGACGGTATACGGGTAGAGGGCGAGTTTTGGCGAGACGAATGGATTGAACATCAAGGGCAGAGTATTCGTGTTCGAAGGGATGCTGATAAGAATCTTCCCCAATTCATCGTCGAAACTGACGGAACGCGCATGGCATCTGCCGATTTAAACAATGAAGACATTGGTCGATGGTTGTGGTTCCGTTCCAGCGTAGTAAGCGAGCTTCTCGGTCTTCGCGGTTTTTCTCTTAAGTGGTATACGGCAGAAACAGGTGGCATTTGCTCTACATCAGGGCGTGGGACTCACTTCGGAATAAATTCCTCGGATTTTATCACTGTCTACGCTTATGATATTGCCCGCCTTGACCCGTGGGAGCAGCATATTTGGGCTGCTCATAACGTTGTTCCGGATGGAAAGGTTTCAACTGAGCTATTGGCATCACAAGTAAAATCTCATCCAGCATCTACCCATGCTGTTGAAGATCTTCTCTTCAAGGTTATGAAGTTGCTAGAGAGGGGATTCCGTCAAGAGTTCAACGCTTCTCTTTACACTCACGACATAGAATATGCCGCAGCCATGCAGCATATATCCCGCTTCGCGAGCAAAGATCAGGCGTCATTGCTAAGATTAGCTAAAGAGCTTGTTCGTGTTTTTTCGGATCGGCTTGATGTTCGTGCGCTCCGTAAGATTTCAACGCATTCAGATAAGGATAAACTCGGTTCGAATAAGCTTCTTCAGGATATTTTGGCCCAGAGGGTTGGGACTGATAAAGCTGGATCAGTGTTCCGCGCAATTGCTGGTGTGTATGACATGCGAGTAGGTGATGCTCACCCGACCAGTTCGAAGATTGGAGAGGCATTAGAGCTCGCTGGAATTGACAAGAGCAAGTCGTTTTTAAGACAAGGCGAACAACTGATTTCGAATTTTGGACAATCTATTTGGTGTATAGGCAAACTGCTTTTTAAAACACTGGAAGACCAAAAGGACTAAGTAATACATAACATAATAAGGTATTGCTATCGGACAAATAAGCCGCAGGGCGAGGCGTTCATAATGTCCAATTTTGGCCAAGAGCGGACGATTCAGAAGGTCACAGAAGCGACACTCTCTCCCCAAGCACCGGGCCAGGAAGCCGACCATTCCTCAAGGAATGGGAATCGCCGCCAACAGTCAAAACAGCAATCCCCCATCCTTGAGCACCCGAGCTAGGTAGTCGGTATCCATTCGCAATAGAGTGGAGGTAGAGAAAAGCTGAAACGGACCTTTCTCATTTTTACTCTATAGAGATCAGATACTCCTAGCCCGAAACTCATACCACTACCGACCAACCCGTTCGCCCTTCAGTACCCTGCCCCCTAAAATCTTGATATGCGACTCATGCCGCCTGAACGCCGCGTAGTGCTTGAAGTTGGGAAACTCGGATTGCAGGGCCCCACTCCGTGACCATTCTTGCTTAAATGAAAACTCGGCTGCTTCTGGGCTATCTGGATCCAGACTCGGTGTCGATACTTGGGATGCGGTTACCGATTGTCGTGGTCGGCCGGGCAAGATCTTCGTTCCTTGGCCTTTGGATTTTCTTTCCCCCACATCGTCAATGATGGCCGCAAAGGCTTGCTCCAATGAGACCTCACTCTCAACCAACTTGCTGAGAAATGCAGTGGGGCGCCCGAGCTTTCTCCCGGCTTCGTAGATCTTGGAAAGTCTGATGCGTTCCGCTCGTTGCGCCTGTCGTTGTAGTTCAACCGTCTGTGCCATCGTTCTGCCCCCCGTCGCGGTAAATGGTTGCTTGACTGCCTTTTGCTTTGTGATTGGCTTGGGTTTCCTTTCTGGCTTGGATTGGCGTTTTGAATCGACCAATCGGTCAAGGATGGCAAAGACCTTCGTTTCAATGTCCTGCAAAGAAGCCCCGCCCCCTAAGTTTTGTTCGGTGGCTGTTCTCATGATCTCACCCTCCCTTTTTTCGTGTGAAGTATTGAAACGCTTGCAATCCTCGCTGAAGAATTTGCCCAAGGGTTGCCGGACGTCGCTGACGTTCCCTCAATTCTTCAGCATGGGCGAACATCTGTTCCGGGGTTTCGAATTCCCGTGTCATGCCCGGGAAACCATCATTGAAAATGCTTTCTGCCACCTCAAGGTGAATCACAATTCTTGCTAGCCGTTCATCGGTCGGCCACCCGTTTATGTGTTGGTCGAGGTTGACCCCATTGGTTTTCATCACCCCGTTCCTTTCTCTCGGCATCATGCCGGCCTAGTAGTGTCTTCCGACTGCACCCGCGTAGCATTCCTTTGCGACTTTTTGTCGAGCCCCAAAGCTCACCATGGCTCCCGCGGCTTCAATGTGTTTCACTGTTCCTAAAGGCATCCCGCCCACCTGACTGTTGAAGGTGAACGTATTGGGGCCAATGACAAAGACCGTTTTCCCGGCATCGTTCAAGCCAAGCCCTTCCACCTTCAAGAGAATCGAGCCGGCGACCCTCACGGCTACCCGATTGTTCTCGATGGTTCGAATACAGAATCCAACAATCCGTTCAAGGCCATATTCTGGAAGGGCTGGCCTGACCAAACTATCTTGGCAGAGAGCCAAGCAACACCCGCCACGGATGACCCACCGCTCGGGGATGCGAAATTCTTTGGTATCGTTGCCGGCCATTCGCCCACCCTCAAACGTCCTAGTAATACCGATATTCGGACTTTGGGCATACAGGTCAAGGGAGCTTTCTCCTGGGCGGCCCAACGTATAACGCATCACACTCGAAAATGAATCTTTGGGATGTGGCTCCATGTTCATACAAGCTCCTTTTGTTGAAAATAAATTATTCCGCTTCCGCGCTTTGATGCGCCTCTTTAGACCGAGCCTTGTTGTAGGCTGCCGATCCTTGCCGGACTAAATCTCTCAACAAATCGGCAATCGCCTTCCTGCTTATTTGTTCAATTTCTCCCGGCTCACAACCCGCCAATTGAGAGGCAAATAAACTAGGCAGCCCGAGTAGGCGATTCTTTAAAATTACCTCTCGCTCAATAAGGGCTTCAGTCACATCTTCTAGATTGATTAACTCCCCTTTCTGAACCTGTAAATTGAGGGCCATCGTTTCAGCCTTCGTGGCCCAATAGTCCTCATAACTTTTTTGGGCCTTCAGGCTCTTGGTGGCCCCACTCTTTAAGTTCTTGCCCCCTCCCTCTTTGGCCTTCAATTCTAAAATCTCCGTGATGTTGAATCCGCCGTCCTTCCGCCTCTTAATCGCACCCAACAGGATCCAGTCTTGAAGCGTCTTGGTTCTTGTGCCGCTCATCCGGGCAGCATCCCGAAAAGTGAATGCCCAAATCGGGGATTTCTTGTTTTTCAACACTCGGCTTGCCTTAACCCGCGACTGAGGTTTGGCCTTTGGTTTTGGGTTGGCTTTCCCCTCGGCTTTTGGTTTCTTAGTTCCTGTTGCTGCTCTTTTCGCCGCCTCGTTTTGGGGCATCTTTATTGGTTCTTTTCTTTCCATGAATTTTGTTGTACGTAACTCGTTGTTTTTATTGCGGATATTTCCCGTGCATACCCGCCATGCCGCCAGACAGGACCCTTGAGTGTTTATATTGATATAACCCCAACTAAATCCCCACATGAACAACCGCTAATTGTCCATCCTTCGACGTTCTTTTTTTCTTGATCATCCACTCGCCCTCTTTACTGTGCCCTGTCCATGCGCCTTTTACAGGGCTACTGGGTGGTGCTCTGGTATGACTAAATGAACCGTTCCCAACTCGGCTTTGCTGATCATCTCTTTGACCTCAGGCTCATGAACCAATGCGGCCAAAGTATTGGGTTCCCCCTCACTCTTCTTCTCTTTGTGCTTGGGTTGATCCTTCATTCTGTTACCCTCCCCCCATATAAATAAATATCGATTGATTATTCTTTTGCCCCTTGGCCTACTGCCTAGAGCTTGGTCTTATTGAGCAGGCCCTCAACCGTTCGCTTGTAATCTTTCACGCCATGGGGAATATTCAGGCTGTTAAGGGTGAAAGGTGAGCCGAATGAGCCAGGATACAATGTCAATCCGCTTTGGCTGACTGACCTCTCAAAGTCTTGCACCGCCTGATCGCTCTCGATCACGGCCTCAATATTTGCCAGTGTGCCCGCGACCAGCTCTTGGTATAGGGGCAAGATGATCGCCTTGGCTTGCTCTTTGGCCGCTGCCTCGCTTTCCTTGGCTTCTTGTTCGGCCCTATTTTGTGCAGCTGCCAAGGCTTTGGTTTCTAGGCCCAATGCATTCTTTTTTTGTTGGCAGTTCTCCAAATGCGATTCCGCTGCAACCACTTCCGACTCGGTCCCTTCGCCTAAGATAAGTGAGCTTTTGGCCTCGATGATTGCCTGTTGTGCCTGCTCCACGTCTTCCTTGATTCCTCGTTGCTCGGATTCGGCTTGATGTAGTTGTTGGCTGATCTCTCGGGCTTTGTCTGTCCACTTTACAAACTCCGGATCATCCCGCCATTGAGGAATGATTGACTCAGGTTGGGTGTCAGTGTCAGTCAGCATGATTTTTTTGAGTGCGTTTTTCATTGTGGACCCTTTCGCTTGGATGATGGTAAGTGGCCCCTATCGGGCCGGGAATGATTGTTTGGAATGCCTTGCCTGCGTATAGGCCGCCATAGATCCCAGAAAACGGCCACGATGATCGAACCTGCAACCTTGAGTCTTTCTTTGATGGTCATGTGATCCTTTCGTTGAATGGATGAATAAAACATGCCTTCATGTGCTCTCACTTTTAAGTTCCTTTTTGACCGGTTACACCACGAGTTACAACACCCTCTTAAGAAAGAGGGGGTGTGTCGTTGTAACTCTCAAGGCGTAGTTACAAGAACCAGTTACAGGTGTAACTCTCAATATTTCAATAACTTGCGTGTCCAAAGTTACACCCCAGTTAGCGGTTACAGTTATCAGTAACCGGCATTTCATTAAAACTTGCGTAATAAGCCCCATTTATCCTGTCCCATTTGAATGAATAATTCGCCTTTATTTTGGCTGAGGCGTACCTTCACCTGAGCAAGTTTGGCGTCTATTTCCTCGGCCAATTCTCGGGCGGTCATGGCTCCTTGTCCCAGGACTTTGACCATCCGGTCTTTCAACGGAAGGTCTTTGGCCAATTCCGTATCTGTGCCTAAATCAAAGCTTGAAAATTTCACCTGTTCAGGATCAAAAGATAGTTCCAATCCAAACGGTCGATGGAGCTTGGAAAGATTTGATTTGCGATGATGAAGACCTATTCGTAGAACATCATCTTGGGAATCTTGAGATTTTTTGAGTTCGAACACATTCCGGCTTAAATTGAAGAAAAATACGGAACCGAAAATGCTTTTATTTTCAGAATTTTTGGCCGTATGCCCAATGACCAACACGGCGGTTTTCAAAGTACGAACTGCTTGAAAAAAACGAATTGCCGTTTCTGCTCCCAATAATTCTTGACCGGCTGCAGGACCGAGCGAATCAACCACTACAAATTGAATGTCATGGGTGGTGACCAACCGTTGAACGGATTGCAGGTCATCGGGTAGAGGCGCATTCATGCGTTTGTAGAGAGGGTCACTAGCGGCTAATTCAGGGTGTCCGGTTCGAAGCAGTCGCCATCGCTCACCATGGACTTGTGCGGATACTTCCCAGTCAAGGAATAATGTTCGACCTTTGACAGCCGACAAACCACAGACGGTTTCCCCTGCCTCGACCAGCATGCAACATAGAAGTGCCAGATAGCTTTTTCCGCTGCCAGCTTCACAGAAGATGGTAGAGGGCAACTCATCGTGGATCAGGGGGTTGATACGGTAGGCGGCAGCTGGACCTTGCGCCGCTTCGGACAAACGAATAGGAGGTTCACCCTTCCGCCGTTCACTCTGAACTCGGATAAAGGAACTTTGGATGATCTCTTTCCAAGGAAGGTGTGGATGGACTTCCTGCAACCGTTTTGTCCATTGGCCTCGATCACTGACGCTGGCCAATTTGACCCTGGCTTGCTCAATTCTAACCGCGTGGCCATTGAGCCCTATCGTGACGCCAAGTTCACAGACGGGGCCCCAAGCTTTCGTTTCTGAAAAATTTTCAAACTCAAAGAGAAGATCGGCATCTTGCCAAAACATGGAAAAACCGGTTCCGGTTTTTTCGGTAGTCGGGGATATCACTCCAAATCCTCCACAGGGACACCAATTGACCTACCATTACGTTTCGTTGGTGGCTGTGCTTTTAAATCCTCGATCTCTTGTGAAAGGGCCTCAACTTTTCGTGTGAGTCCTTCGAATTCGGCCTGGAGTCCGCTCCCCTTGATTTCCAGGCTTTCAACCTTGCGTTTTAAGTTCGCGTCGCTGGCCGATGCTTGCCGCTTTGATTGAGGTGGCCGATAAGTTGAATACCCCTCTTGGAAATAATAATCAGCGAAGACGTTCGAAACTGGAAAATCTATGAGGTCTTCCCGGTAATGCGGATGACCTTGCGAGTCATCATAGAGTTCGTTAGTATTTCCCATTCCATTTCTCCCGTGTTTTGCCCCGCTCTGAGTTCACGCTCGGGCGGGGCTTTTTTCATTCACTTGTTGATAAATGTTTCCGCCCTTCCAACCAACCATCGAGATCTTCTAGTTTGTAAATAACGATGCGTTGGCCTGATTTGATGTAAGGCGGACCCAACCCGCTCAGCCTCAACTTTTCCAAGGTCGACCTGGAAAGTCGAAGATAATTGGCCGCTTCATCGGTCCGCATATGACGAAGCATTTCCGGCTGAATTGTGCTGTTTGACATTTTGTCCCTCGCTGGCCCCCAAGAGTTTGAATAAATGCGATTGCCATTCATGAGCGCACAATGGCGCATTGCAATTCTGATCACAACGGGGGAACGGGTACCCGGGTTATGACCAAAAAGAAAGACCAGGAACCACTAACTTTTTGAAATATTTAGGGAAAAACGGTTTGGGAAGGGGGGCCAGGTTTTTCTGACCAACTAATGATTGAGTCGAGGAGAACCTCCGAGAGGATTCTTGTTAACCATTTGAACGATTCGTTCTTTCATTTTGGAAGACAGCCATTCTTGGCCACCATATTTTTCTTCGAGGAGTTTCAATATTTGGTCTCGGTGCCCACGATTAGCAACAAACTCTCCAAGGCCATACAGGCGATGTGAGCAATAGTTGGCAGCCTCTAATTGCTTCGAATGATAATCTGCTTCTAAAAATATTTGCTGGCCAGATTTCTTTCTCTCTTTTTCCTTTTTAATCCGTTTAATCTCTTCAACTGGAATGAAAACTTTCGCTCCGCTTGGCCAATAATAACCATTAGGGTAAGCAGAAGGGTCACAAAGGTGAGCGAAAATCGGTGGACGTGTACCCACCCGGTTCATGGTGGTATCGCCAAAAGGCCAACAGTCTTTATGGAAAAAAAAATGATCCGTGACTGGCAGACCACGTGTGGAGTCGTTCACAAAGATGACATGTCTAAATTTCAATGTCCGGACGCATTCCTCGACAAAAGAAAGTGACCTTCCCCATTGGGAAGCTACGTCCTCAAGCGATTGGCGTTCTGGCTCAAGCCAACTTTTGGTATCTAATTGCGGCTGAGGTTTTCGACGAGATTTAATAGGATTGGACTTCGCCATACCGCCAATTGTAGCAGCAGGCTTCCAGGCACCCAAGTTCGATTTTCTTTTGCGTCCTGGTGATTGCTAGGTGATTGCTAGACAGGGAGCTGAGAGAGGAAAAGTGGCTGGGGGAGGAGGAGTTGAACCCCCACAATCAGAACCAGAATCTGACGTCCTACCATTAGACGATCCCCCAACGTACGATGAGCTTAAATCAGGATTGGCATGCAGTCAAGATACGCAATGAACAACCTGCAGAATTGTTTAGAATTCCTTTTCCTTTTGAGCACCTCTCCCCTCACCCTGCCCTCTCCGCACATGGGAAAGGGAACAAGAATAAAAGAGGATAGTTCAAGGTCTTAGTTTTTCAAAGCGCGTTCGACGCCAGCACGGATGCGTTGAAGGGTTCGGTCTTTTCCTAACAAGGCCATAACTTCGTAAATACCAGGGCTGACCGTTCGACCTGTTAGTGCGACGCGCAATGGTTGCGCAACTTTACCCATTTTCAATTCTTTTCGTTCGATGAGGCCATGGAAAAGTCCCTCCAGCGTTTCTTTGGAAAAGTCTGGTTCTGCTTCAACTAAATCGGCAAATTCTTGCAAGCTTGGAGCAATGGCTGCTTTGAGATGTTTGGTCGCTGCCGCTTCATCCATCTCCATGGCTTCCACTAAATAGGGAACGGCGCCTTCCACAAAATCCAAGAGGGTTTCCGATCGCTCCCGCAATGAGGGAATCAAAGCTTCTACTCCTCCGGGAATTCTTGCTTGTGCCGCCTCATCATATCCTGCTGCTTCCAAAAATGGAGTAAGCACCTCAGCAACTTCTTGGGGTTCCGTATTTCGAAGGTATTGCGCATTGACCCATTTGAGTTTTTCGGGATTAAAGACCGCCGCGGAAGACTGCACATGTTTAAAATCAAAGTGCTCTACCATTTCTTTGATCGAAAATATTTCTTGGTCTCCGTGGGACCAACCTAGACGCACCAAATAATTCACGAGTGCTTCCGGCAAGTACCCCATTTCTTTATAGGCCAGGACCGACGTCGCTCCATGCCGTTTAGAGAGTCGGGTTTTATCTGCCCCTAAAATCATCGGAAGATGCGCAAATTGCGGCACGGGAAGTCCCAATGCCTCAAAGAGTGGAATCTGTCGTGGCGTATTGTTGACATGATCATCTCCACGTATCACATGAGAAATATTCATCAGGCCATCATCCACGACAACCGAGAAATTATACGTGGCATAGCCATTGGAGCGTAGAATAATGAGATCATCCAAGACGGTATTTTCGAAGACGATTTCCCCTTTGATCAAATCCTGAACAACCGTCTGCCCTTCTTGCGGAACCGAAAACCGCAGCGCAGCTGGTTCAGTCGGTTCAGAAATTCCACGATTCCGGCAGCGCCCATCATATTTAATCGATTCGCCTCTGGCCTGAGCCTCTTTCCTTCTCGTTTCTAACTCTTCCGGAGTGCAGACGCACCAATAGGCAAGGCCTTGCTTGAACAAGTCCATTGCCTTTTCCCGATAGAGTTCCAAGCGATCGGTTTGCCGAATTGGCCCTTCATCCCAATCTAAGCCTGTCCACTTCATGCCGTCCATGATGACCTGAATGGCCTCATCCGTTGACCGATCCTTGTCTGTATCCTCAATTCGGAGGATAAAGGTTCCTCCCGAATGCCGCGCAAAGAGCCAATTAAATAAAGCGGTTCGCACCCCTCCAATATGGAGGAAGCCTGTCGGACTTGGTGCAAATCGTACCCTTATCTTAGACATCAATAACTCGTGCAGGATCAGACCTAAAATATAGCAAGTGGGAAATCAGATTCAGTCGGACGGATTGGGGTAACGAGAGGAGGCATCTTCTTTCTGTCATGATCATCAGATGTATACGATATTTCATTACCATGCAGTCAAAGTCGATGTAAAGTTCTAGCTTCATCTTGAAACTTGCGTTTACGCACGGCCCAACTTACAATCTTTCCACATCACTGATTGAGTTCATAATGGAGGATAATTCATGCTTCGCACCATGCGGGAAGGCTCAGAAAAGCATCCCTGGATTCTTTGGGTCATTCTCATTACCATTGGCATCACCTTTGTCATCGTGGGAGCCTGGGATTATGACGGGTCCGCACCTAATGCTGTGGCCGAAGTCGGACCGTATAAAGTGACGAGGCAAGAATACCTTCGAGCGAAGCAACGCTATGACCGGTTCTATCGAGAGCAACTCAAACAGGATGATGTGAAAGATGAAACCATTCAGCAATTGGCCTTGGATACGTTGATCACCAACAAATCATGGCGAGTGTTAGCAGATAAATTTGAACTCGTCGTCTCACCACAAGAGCTCGCCGATTCCATCGTCAAGCGTGATGACTTCAAAAAAGATGGCGTGTTTGATCCGCAATACTATCAGCGGCTGTTAGCAGCCAACCGGATGAAGCCCAGTGAATACGAGAAACAACGACAGATTGAGTTGCTGATTGAAAAAGCCAAGTTATTGGTCTCCGAAGTGACGACCCTGACGCCTGCGGAACTCCAAGAAGTCAAAGACCTGAATGATCGTCAAACATTAGAAGGCGCTGAACCTGACCTAAAAGCCTTTGAACAAACAAAGATGCAATTCCTTCTTCAGAAGAAACAACGTTCGCTTCAAGCCTTTCAAGCTGAGCTACGAGCCCGTGGAGACGTGACGATTCACCAAGAATTGCTCTAACTTAAAGTAAGGAGTAAGCAGTTAGAAATGAGAAGCTCAATACAAAGACTTCTTGCCCCCTAAGCGCTCTCGATTTTCCTTGCTTCATCTTTTGCCTTTCCTCTCACTATTCCCTTCTAACTTCTCCCTTTTTTACTGAATAAGCATCGCATCGCCGTAGCTGTAAAATCGGTAACGTTCCTGAACAGCATGAGCATAGGCGTCTCGCACAATTTCTCTGCTTGCAAATGCTGACACGAGCATCAATAAGGTTGTCTCCGGAAAATGGAAATTCGTCATCAGAGCATCCACCACACGAAATTGAAAACCTGGCAGGATAAAAATCTCGGTTTCTCCTGATCCAGCCCTTATCTCACCTTCTTCATTCACTGCTGATTCTAGGCTGCGGGCGACCGTTGTTCCGACTGCCACCACTCTACCTCCCCTTAGCCGAACCTCTTGAATCTGTGCCACCACATCCTCTGATACGTCAAACCATTCAGCATGCATCTGATGCTCTTCAAGCACCTCTGTCTTGACGGACTGAAACGTTCCGAGCCCTACATGCAATGTGACCTTGGCACATCGAATCCCTTTCGTTAATAGGGCTTGCAAGAGAGTGGGCGTAAAATGAAGCCCGGCCGTAGGAGAGGCCACAGCCCCTTCAACATTGGCAAACATGGTCTGATAATCATCTTGGTCGCGCAATTCAGATTCACGTTTAAGATACGGCGGCAAGGGTAATTCACCGTATTGGTGCAAATGATTTTGCAGGTCCCCTGGCCCTAGCCATCGAATCACAATTCGTCCAGATTGCTTTTCGACAACCTGTGCCTGACCTGAACCCCGAAATTCAACGACTTGCCCTACTCCGATACGTCCCTTGATCAAGACTTCTGCATGCATGGTATCGATTGTTTTGACAAACAACATTTCAATGCGCCCACCACTCAGAACTTTTTTTCCACACAAACGGGCCGGAATGACTTTGGTGTCGTTGACGACTAATAAGTCTCCTGCTTGAAGAAGTTCTGGAAGGTCCTTCACCTGACGATCGACAATCCGGCCTTGTTCGCGCTCGAGCACTAACAAACGTGCATGATCTTTAGGATGAACGGGATACTTCGCAACCAGGGCTGGATCAAACGGAAAATTAAAGTCGGAAAGATTCATGGCTAGGCCGGCAAGAAACAACTCGTAAAAAGTTAGGCGTAAAGTGTGAGGGGGTCAGGTAAAAAGAAAGATGCTTCGTAAGAGGTACAAAAGAAAAAATCATGTATCATTTCCTATCTCTGCGTCGAAACTCCTGATTTCCTACGCCTTACGCCTCACGTTTCACGCCTAACGTCCTCAAGGAATAAGATTGACGCGGCTTAAGGGAAGAAGCGACGTGCCAGGATAATAATGCCGCAAGATGGATTGATAGTCATAACCCAATTCAGCCATTTCTCGCATGCCCCACTGACACATACCAACGGCATGTCCTGCGCCATGGCCAACGACCTCAACGTTGGCGCCCAACGACTTGACCGAAAAATTCGTACTAAAGATTTTGGAGTATCCCACGATGCGTCGCAAATCCTGCCCACGCAAAATTATTTCACCACGAGAATGCAGGAGGCGCACCCGATCAACTCGTCCCGAAGGTGTAAACGTATACGGTGTAAACGTGGCCACACTACCGACGGCATATCCTTCTTTGCGCAACTGGTTTTCAAGATAATCAAACGTAAAAGATGTCCGCCAATTATACCGTGGGGATTGCTCATCAAATGGACAATTCACGCCTTTTAAATAGGGCAAATCCAACGCCCACACATATAGGGCATCTTCTGTGGGTCCAGCAGCCGTGGATGAATACGCCGCGTAGATGGGACGCCGTTCATGAGTCAACACATGTCCTTTGGTCTCCGAAATAGCACGAAGTACCGATTCCGGACGAGCCGCATGCCCATGATACACTTGGTCCTGAACACTCGCGAAGACATCAAATGGTTGTTCCTGCATCTTCATTTGTTTATAGAGCACATACGTGCGAGCGGCCACGGCTTGAGCTTTCAGCGCTTCAATCGGCCACGTTGGACTCACTTCTCCTGAAACAACTCCCGCCACATATGTTTCCAGATTAATTCGATTCACGACCGCTAACCCAGTTGGTACACGTTTAATGTCTAATGGTCCGCGAACAGTCCATTCGTTTTTTGAACTCTTCGATGACGAAATATCAGCATCTGTAAGCACTTTGAGATGGTAGACCTCATCTCCCCCTTGAACAGATACGAAGGAGGCCGTAATTTTTCGATCATTCAAGAGCAACGTGTCGCCCTGACGTTTGATCGTCACTGACTCTGAAATTTTATACCGCTTACCAGAAGGGACCTGCAGAAAAAAATGACTAGAAGATCGGACAGAGAGCACTCGTGCCGAATCCGTTAAACCGAGCCGGATCTCATGTTGTTGGATGGCACTAAACCCTAGGGCAGGAAACAGGAAAAAACAGACAAGAAGAAACGATGTGCGGAGAAAATAGGGGACGACCGCCTTCACAAGTGTCTACCCGATGCACATGATAGGAAGGATTAGACGATCCATGACATTTACTCGCATCCTCAGCTTGAGAGGCTACAACTTCGAAAAAAACTGCTAGCTCCACGACTCCATGTTGATCTTATCATGCGATTAGGACTTCTGCGATTTGCACCGCATTCAAGGCCGCGCCTTTTCGTAAATTATCGGCCACAACCCACAAATTCAATCCATTGGGAATTGATTCATCTTCTCGCACACGACCCACGTACACATCATCGGTTCCCACAACATCGATAGGAAGGGGGTAGAGATTACGGCTGGGATCATCATACACTTGTATGCCCGGAGCCGCTGACAAGAGCGCTCTCGCTTCATTGGCGCTCACTTTCCGCTCAGTTTCGATATTAATCGATTCGGCGTGACACACAAAAACCGGGACACGAACGGTCGTGGCTGTCACTTGGATGGATGAATCGCCAAATATTTTTTGCGTTTCATGCACCATTTTCATTTCTTCTTTAGAATATCCATTCGGCAAAAAGTCATCGATATGGGGCAAGCAGTTAAAAGCAATCTGATGAGGATAGACGTCGGCTTGCACTTCCCCCATAGCCAACAACTTCCGTGTTTGATCAGCGAGTTCTTCCATCGCCTCTTTACCTGTCCCCGAAACAGACTGAAAAGTCGTCACGATAATTCGCTTGATCTTCACGGCATCATGTAAGGGTTTCAGAGCTACGACCATTTGAATGGTCGAACAATTCGGATTGGCAATGAGTCCTTGATGTTGTGCAAGAGCCAACGTATTCACTTCAGGAACAACCAACGGCACCTTGGGATCCATCCGCCAAGCCGAACTATTATCCACAACGACCGCTCCGGCTTTCACCGCAATAGGTCCAAATTCTTTACTCACGCTGGCCCCGGCAGAAAACAACGCGAGGTCAACTCCTTTGAAGGAGTCCTGCTGAAGAACCTTGACCGGAAGCTCTTGGTCACGGAAGGTTACTTCGTTTCCCTCCGATCGAGCCGAAGCCAGAGGAACCAATTCTCCAACAGGGAATCCTCGTTCCTCTAGAACCTGGATCATTTCTGTCCCGACGGCTCCAGTGGCCCCAACGACAGCAACAGTATACGCTGATTTTTTAGTTTTCATGTGTGCCTATGAAACTGCAATATATCGAATACGATGATTAAAGGTATCGGCGATGGCAATGTTACCCGAAGAATCAACGGCCACCCCAAAGGGGAAATTCAATGCACTCTCCGAAGGCACCGTTCCATCACCAGAAAACGTTGCCAGACCGGTTCCAGCAATTAGACTCATTTCCTTTTTTTCTGGATCCCATTGTCTGAGTAAATGATTATCTGAATCAGTAATCAGCACCTGTCCTTCTAACGTCATCGCAATGCCATAGGGTCGGGATAACGCTGTCGCTCGCTCATTGGCTCCCTTTTCATACCGAAACTCGGCTTCGTCCCCCGCAAATGTTGAAATGATTCCCGTATCTTGAGCAACCTTGCGGATGCGCCCGTTAAACGTATCGGCCACGTATAAATTTCCCTCAGGATCAAGAGCTAAGCCACTTGGCCCTGCCAAACCCGCCTCGATCGCGGGCATGCCATCACCGTTGTAACCTGAATCGCCTGTTCCAGCGACCGTGGTCACGATGTACGTTTCAAGATCCAACATTCGAATACGATTATTGCTTTGGTCGGCGATATATAATTGGGTCCCATGAACGGCCAAGGCCACAGGCTCATTCAATGTTGTTTCTTGGCCTAACCCACCATCACCACTCCATTTAGTTTTCCCTGTGCCAATCACCGTTTCTATCACGTTCGTCTGAGGATCAACCCGACGAACCCGATGATTTAGCGTATCGGCAATGAACACCGCTCCGGTATGATCGACAACAACCGCAGAAGGAAAATTCAATAAGGCCTCGATAGCCAATCCGCCATCTCCGGCAAATCGATCTCTGCCCATTCCTTGTCCAACAATATACCGAACGGTCCCACTCAGATCAGGTGTTTGGGTGTATGCCTTTTCTGGACTATCGACGATATCAGCCAAAGGATCCACTTCTTCAATTGGTTCAGGAGCCACAACAGGAGCTGGCTGACTCTCCTCACCCACTGACGAGTGTGGAACAGATCCAACAACCGTTTCGATCAGCCCCGTGGATCGCATCACACGACGAATAGCATGATTCTCTGAATCAGCAATATACAAATTCCCCTCAGCATCAAAGCAAAGGTTTTTCGGTTCATTGATACAAGCTTTCGTGGCCAAATCCTGATCTCCACTATGGCCTGATTCGCCATTCCCGGCTACTGTCGATATGACTCCCTTTGGACATTGATCCATCATGCAGCGAGCTCTTTCAATTGTTTCACAATTTGATCACCCATCTCTTTGGTTCCGAGCAGTGTCGTACCAGGACCTTCAATGTCTTTGGTTCGATACCCTAATTCCAGCGTTTTCTGAATGGCCGTTTCAATTAATTGCGCTTCTTTGGGTAAATCACAGGCATAGGTTAACATCATCGCCACAGACGCCATCATACCAATAGGATTCGCCATATTCTTTCCCGCAATATCTGGGGCACTCCCGTGAATAGGCTCAAACATACCAACCGTTGCCCCCACACTCGCTGAAGGAAGCATACCAATCGAGCCAGTCAACATGGCCGCTTCATCACTCAAAATATCCCCAAATAAATTCGTCGTGACAATCACATCGAATTGCTTTGGATAACGGACTAATTGCATCGCGCAATTGTCGACGTACATATGCCGTAACTCAACATCTGAAAAATTCCCATGCACCTTGATGACTTCTCGTCGCCAGAGTTCGGAAGACTCCAAAACATTCGCTTTATCGATTGAATGGACTAACCCTCGTCGCTTTTGAGCAGCCTGAAACGCCACTTCAGCAATCCGACGGATTTCTTCTGTTGTATAGACTTCCGTATTGAACCCCCGATGTCCGGTCTCGGTTTTTTCAATCCCTTTTGGTTTTCCAAAATAAATTCCACCCGTCAGCTCACGCACAACCAGAACATCGATACCCTCAATAATCTCAGGCTTGATGCTCGATGCGTCGATCAACGGCGCATACATTTTAGCTGGTCGGAGGTTAGCAAAAAGACCAAGTTGCTCACGTAAGCCTAAGAGCGCTCGTTCCGGTCGTCGCTCATAGTCCAACCCTTCCCATTTGGGACCGCCCACCGCCCCCAACAATACGGCATCACTAGCCTTGGCTAATTCTAAGGTTTCTTCCGGCAGCGGGAAGCCAGTGGCATCTATGGCTGCACCTCCAACTTGTGCCGAGGTCAGTTCAAATGTCCGCCCGCACACCTTCCCAATGGTTTCAAGAACCCGAATGGCTTGAGGCATAATTTCAGGACCAATGCCATCACCGGATAACACCGCAATACGTGTACTCATCACTCCCTCACTAAACAATAATCAATAAAAATGAGAAGATTGCTCCGCACAATCTCCCGATATCATCAAAATGAAAATTCTGAGTGTCGCGATAGAAAAAGGTAGGACGTTCGTTACACCGACAATGGCATGACAGTGAGCTCCTCGTTAACACAATCCAATATTTTGCTCACCTCTGCCATGACGTTCCATCAAATCTGCTAATTTATTCAGAGCATTGAGGTAGGCTTGTGCAGACGCAATAATAATATCCGTATCGGACCCATGCCCCCTCACGACATCTCCATTTTCCTCAACTCGAACTGACACTTCCCCCTGCGCATCCGTACCGCCAGTGATTGCTTTCACAATATAGGCCTTCAAAAGGCTTTTGGTTTCGGTTAAGGCCGTAATCGTTCGGTAGACGGCATCCACTGGTCCATCACCTGTACCGGTTTGACTGGACAACTGGCCATTGATAAGCAACTCTATCGTAGCCGAAGGGGGCTTGCTTAACCCACTTTCTACCCGTAGTCCTTTTAAAACATACCGTTCAGGCACTTTGGTCACGGCTTTATTGACGATGGATTCCAAATCTTCTTCAAACAATTCCTTTTTCTGATCCGCTAATCTCTTGAATCGCTCAAACGCCTCCTGCAGTTCCTGATCAGACAGCGTGTAGCCCAACTTCGACAGCTCATCGCGAAAAGCATGGCGTCCAGACAATTTCCCCATGACCGACCGGCTTTGCGAGAGACCGATTGATTCGGGGCGCATAATTTCATAGGTATTCTTATCTTTAAGCAAGCCGTCTTGATGAATCCCAGAAGTATGGGCAAACGCATTCGCCCCGACAATCGCCTTATTAGGCTGCACGACCATTCCGGTGATATTGCTCACCAGACGACTCGACTTAGAAATTTCCTCTGAGTGAATCTGTGTATCGGCTTGGTAAAAATCATTGCGCGTACGCAACCCCATCGCAATTTCTTCCAATGAGGCATTCCCCGCTCGCTCACCAATCCCATTGACGGTACATTCAACTTGTCCAGCACCGGCATGAATGGCCGCCATAGAATTCGCCACGGCTAACCCTAAATCATTATGGCAATGAACCGAGATGATCGCACCCTTGCCTCGAATCCGTTCACACAATGCCCGAATCAACTCTCCAAACTCTTGCGGTGTCGTATACCCCACCGTGTCAGGAATATTCACCGTGCCAGCACCAGCTTCGACAACGGCCTCGACCACTTCACAGAGATATGAAAGATCTGAACGCGTCGCATCCATCGGTGAATATTCAACATCCTCGACATAGCTTCGTGCATGGCGAACCATTTCCACGGCTCGCGTCATGGCTTCTTCACGA
>JAJDBQ010000009.1 GCA_029261255.1 Nitrospirales bacterium | reverse complement strand
CAACCTGACCAATATTGTGGATGTCCATATTCGTTCACTTCGTACGAAGATCGATAAAGATTTCTCGATTCCCCTCATTCATACCGTTCGTGGTGTAGGCTATGTCTTGAAAGTCCCAAACACGTAACCAATGCCCTCCTTCCGCACACGCATTCGGTGGTCGAGCATCTCACTCATCACCATTCTACTCCTAATATTTAGTATTGCCTTATATAGCATCCTCTCCTTCCTCCTACATCAGCATATTGATGCTCAATTACTATCTATCGTTCAGAGTCAGGCCGATCGCGTTAAGAAGGAAACCGGAGAAATCGAAGAAATTCTTCAGAAAAATTCCCGAGATGATACGGATGATGACCATCTGGAAAAGGAAAACGATGAACTACGGGAGGCGATTCGTGACAGCGTGGTCTTAAATCGGGAAGGCACCGTGCAATGGAAAGGGGAAGGAGTCGGAGCAGTCGCACAACTCGATTCCCTTCTATTCAACCAAGTTTTACAGGGACAAACCACGTATGAAACCCTCTCTCGTCCGACAGATTCTCCTCTCCGTAGAATCTCATTTCCGATCAGCTCCCAAGGCAAGGTTGTATATATCCTCCAAACGCGGGCTTCCCTGGATCTGATCAATGAAACCTTGCACTGGCTGATCCTCACGTTGGGAGCGGCTACCATTGGAATTGTCGTGTTTGGTTGGGTGGGGAGTCATTGGGTTGCGCGTATGGCCCTTTCCCCGATAGAGACCCTCGGACAAACAGCAGCCAACGTTTCAGCGCAATCCCTTGATACTCGTGTTGCGCTTGATGCCCCCTACCAGGAATTCCAACAATTGGCCAAAAGCTTCAATAGCATGTTCGAGCGGTTGCAGAAAACATTCGAATCACAACGTCGGTTTGTAGGAGATGCCGCCCATGAATTACGGACTCCTCTCACGGCCATGAAAGGAAATGTGGAGGTGGCGCTACAACGGGACCGTTCACCTGAAGAATATCAGGACGTACTCGCTACGAGTTTAGGGCAAGTGGAGGACATGGCTCGTTTGGTCAAATCCCTGCTGACTCTTACTCAATTTGCAGGAGAGCGCCCTCCGATTGATTTGAAACCTGTCCTCTTCGAACCCTTACTTGAAAATCTTGTGTCGGACGTATCGATACTCGCAGAAGAAAAAGGCTGTCTTTTGACCGCTCTCTTTCAAGAAGTTCCCCTCATTCTCGGAGATAGTGGCCAACTGAAACAACTGGTGATTAATTTACTTGATAATGCCATTCGGCATACTCCTATGGGTGGAGCCGTGACCGTGGGCTTGAAATCCTCAGAAGATCAAGTGTGCCTCACCGTCAAAGATACCGGATCAGGAATTCCAGCAGAGCATCTTCCTCGTATATTTGAGCGTTTCTATCGAGCCGATCTGGCAAGAGATCGGGAGAGTGGTGGGACCGGACTCGGTCTGGCCATAGCCCAAGAAATCGTTCTCGCCCATCATGGAACCATTAGTGTGAAGAGCGACGTTGGAAAAGGATCAGTGTTTACGGTCAGTTTCCCTGTCTGTTGAAGTTCTCTCACTCAAACTATTCTGATTTATCTGCGCACGTTTTTTTATAGCCATTCGCCTCGTAGTCTGGCATGAAGTGGTCCAAATTCTTGAACGCCCCCTTACGTTTCTGGTTATCGGTGCCCCAATTTGCCGAGAAGTAGACGTGCAACGACACAAGCCGTAGATGTTTCTGCCCAGGGGTAGATCTGTCCGCTTTTTTGGCCGACAGAAAACGTGCGATGGTGTAATAATCATCAATGTGGCAAAGAACGTTCTTAAACGTTACGACTTTATCCAGGAACTTCAGGGACAACTACTTTCAAGGCCCCTTCTCCTTTTCCAAATGAGACATTCATGGAAATTAGCCATTCTTCCTCTCCATTTTTATGCCTATTCTCGAATATAAGATCTGAGACCGTTAAAATTTCACAAAGTGAACGATGTAATTCATAGATGTTATTCTCTTCAACTCCAATGCTCAGTCCTAATGCGAGATCTGAGAACATAGTGAAGTTTATAATGTAGGCATTATTAGTAGAAATAATATCTTTGATTTGATTGATGACATGATTCCTCTCTTCATTAGAGACGGCTTCCCAAAATAGTTTCTTTTGCATAGGTATATTTGTTTGCCAAGCACTGATGCACTGGCCATCTCTGTGGGCACAAATCTTAGCAAACTTATAATCTTTTGGTCTTTCAAGACGGGCACTTCAATGAATTTTCATTTGTACGTCAACAGGGCTTACCACTTCCCATCACATGATTGCTATAATAACCAGGTTTACCTGGAGAGACATGGAGAGTAAGAGATGGAAATGACACACACCGCAGTGGTGACGGGGGTCGGATCTGGCCTCGGTGCTTCCTTAGTACGAAAACTTGTGAAAGAAGGATATCGAGTAGGAATGTTTGCACGGTCGCTCGACTCTATTCGCCGCCTTGAAGAAGAACTGAATACAAAGGAAAAGGTTGCCATAGGCATCTCTACAGATATTTCCGATCGTGCCCAAGTCCAACGTGGCTTTCAGCAGATTCGTGAACAGTTTGGGCCGATTGATCTCCTCATCAATCATGCTGGTAATGCCGTCTGGAATGAGTTTATGGCCCTCACACCAGAGGATTTTGAACAATCCTGGCGAGTGTGTGCCTATGGGAGTTTTTTGTGTAGCCAAGAGGCTGTCACAGACATGATGAGCCTCCAACGCGGGACGATTCTGTTCAGCGGAGCCACGTCATCCATTCGTGGTCGGAAAGGCGCACTCGCCTTCAGCAGTGCAAAATTTGCTGTTCGAGGTTTGGCGGAATCATTAGCACGAGAACTCTGGCCGAAGAATATTCATGTCGCACATGTCATTATTGATGGGGCTATTGATACGCCTGACCTTCGTGAACAAGAATCTCCTACTTCAACAGACCCTCTACTGAATCCAGATGAGATGGCCGAAGCATACTGGAGCCTTATTCAACAACCTCATAACGCTTGGTCCATGGAACTGGATCTGCGCCCCTTTAATGAAGACTTCTTTACATGAGTTCCTGAGGGTGCAAGATATTCTTTGGTTAGTCTGTGTTTGGCAAGTCGGCGCGACAATGAACAATAAACATCAAGGACGGCTCTCGCCCCAAAGCGGACCTTGGAATACGCAATATAATAGTATGAAAAAATGGATGTAGGGAGGGAATCCCTTAAATCAAGTTGTCTCCTCCATCTCCACATTTCAAAAATGCCAGAGATTACTATCACCTCACACCGAATTTTTTTTCTACCCTCGGTTTTAGCAATTCACCTCTTATTTTTGTTTCGAATGACCGCCACCGGACATCCGGCACTGTGGACAACTTTGTTCGATACACTGCCTAAGAACGCCCGCTTGATTCCCGTGGAGCCTCGTGAGCCCATCACAATAAGATCAGGACGCAGATATCGCGAGGTTTTAAGAATTTCGGTCGCAGGATTGCCAAGCACCAACCGCTCTTGAATGGTCATATCGTGAGAAGAAAAGGCTTTTCGAGTCTTTTCAAGAAGTTTCGCCCCTTCTCGTCCTCGAGCCTCAAGAAATTCTTCGGCCAATTTTTCAAACTTGGCCTCGTCTTTGCTGTCGGCAGTCAAGGCTCGTTCAGTTTCGTAGACATGTTTTTTGACGACATGGAGAATCATGATTTTCGAAGAATCCGGCAATCCCATCGCTTTAAGAAAATTGACAGCCGCCTGCGAATCGGGAGACCCATCGGTCGCCAGAATTAATTTCATTCCTTGATCACCCTTTTTCTCGCGAGGCATATTCCGCGCGATTAATACCGAGCATGGCGCTTCCTGTAATACCCATTGGCTCACACTCCCAAGCAACATTCCGGTCGCTTTGCCGTAGCCCCGTGTGCCAAGGACCACCAGATCGATGTCTTTCATTTGAATGGTTTTCAAAATTTCCTCTCCGGGAAATCCCCTTTTCACAATCGAATGAACATGCACATCCTGCCGACTTAAGGTTTTCTCAACTTTCCCAAGAAATTGACGCGCCTGTTCAAGCACTTCCTTTTGAACCGCCTGAACCTGCTGAGAAATTTTTAAAATCCGTTCCTTCGCCAGACCCGTAATCTTTTGGGGGACAGGGTTGACATGAAGAAGAAAAAGATCTGACCCAGGGGGAAGTCTTAACTTGGTGAGTATCTGAATAGCTCCTTTAGAAATATGGGCTTGCTCTAGCGCCAGCAGCACTCTCATCATTACACTCCTTTCCATATATGGGCATTGGAATCGTCGGAAGACCTAGTTTATCTTATGATGTCTTCGGTCTCCACTAAAACGAAGGTGGAAGCCCCCCTCCTTTAGCGTGAGGAAAACGTCCAGCCGGCCGGAAGCCGGTCCAGGCTGTGATACCATGGGCGCATGCCACTGAAACGAACGAGCCATAAGATTAACGACACGAAATATCATCTAGTCTGGGCACCGAAATATCGGAATTGGATCGTTCTGGAGGATAAAGTGTTGCGTTGATCAATTGAACTCACCACAGAGTCCAGACATGTCGGTTGCCGACCCAGGCTGTGTGAAAACTCGTAATTCTCTGGATTCAGGGGGTACTTCAACCCTTGCTTATACAGAGATCGTGGAATACAGACGATCCTCGAAGTCTAAATTTTTAGATGCAAATTTTATACAGAGTTTTCACACAG
>JAJDBQ010000080.1 GCA_029261255.1 Nitrospirales bacterium | reverse complement strand
GGATCGTGCAGAATATGCCAAAAAGGGCATTGCAAAAGGTCGTTCGATCATCGCGATGGAATATGACCAGGGCGTCTTGTTTGTTGCGGACAATCCTAGCGCATCGCTCTTTAAGATTTCAGAAATCTATGACAGCATTGCCTTCTCAGGCGCAGGCCGATATAGCGAATTTGAACACTTAAGAAAAGCTGGCATCCAACATGCCGACATGAAAGGCATGATGTACAGTCGAGAAGATGTCACCGCTCGTTCACTAGCCAATGGGTATTCACAAATGCTGGGAACCATCTTTAGCCAAGAAATGAAACCATATGAAGTGGAACTTCTCCTGGCGCAAGTAGGTGAAACACCAGAAGGAAACGAGCTTTATCGCATCACATTCGATGGAAGCATTATTGACGAACGGAATTTTACCGCCATCGGCGGCCGCTCCGAAGCCATCTTAACGTTTCTCCGCAACGAAACCTCGGAAACCAACCCTTCACTTAACACCGCGTTACAATTATGCCAGCAGGCATTTGGCAAGGGTACTGACGCGAAGTCCAGCATGGAAGATCTTGAAGTTGCTCTTTTGGACCGATCTCAATCTGGACGAAAATTCCGTCGTGTCCCGATTTCTGAGGCCTCGGCTCTACTGACCTAAGTCCTTCGAATTCTTTCTCCTCGCCTCATTTCCTCAGCTTGAAGATTCTTAGAGAGGGGTGTATTCTGACTCTATGAATTGTTCATAAGACGTTCAGCACCCTACACAGATTCTTCACGAAGAGCACAAAGGCGCTCATGATCAAGCGAATTTTTGGCCTCGAGTGCGAATACGGACTGACCTTCTCTCCCACTGGGCGCGTCTACCTCCCGATTGAAAAGATCCTCGGCTATATCTTTGAAGGACTGATTCCCAATAGCTGGCCTTCGAACGCATTTCTCACCAACGGTGCACGATTTTATCAAGATACGGGATGCCATCCAGAATATGCGACACCCGAATGCGACAACCTCATCGATTTAGTCATTCATGAGAAAGCCGGGGAACGAATTCTGGAAGGCTGCTTGCCGATTGCCGAAGAACGGTTGCGCGAAGAAGGCCTCTCCGGAGAGATATTTATTTTCAAAAACAACACGGATTCACTCGGCAACACCTATGGGTCACATGAAAACTTTCTCATGCGCCGCGACGTCGACTTCTGGAAAGTCAGCGAACAGCTCATCCCATTTTTCGTCACACGTCAAATTTATGCAGGGGCAGGAAAAATCCTCAGAATCTCCGGGAAATCTCAATTTTTCATTTCTCAACGCGCTCAACATATTCATGAAAAGACTTCGTCTTCCACAACATCTTCTCGCAGCATTATTAACACACGAGATGAACCCCATTCTGATGCAGAAAAATATCGCCGTCTGCATATCATTCTTGGCGATTCGAACATGTCCGAATTCGCGACCTATCTAAAAGTTGGCACAGCCATGATCGTGCTCTCCATGATAGAAGATGGCTATACGATTCCTCACATTGATTTAGAGGAACCAGTGAAGGCCATCCGAGATATTTCTCGGGACCCTACCCTCACGAAAACAGTCCGACTTGAAGACGGACGGACTCTAACGGCATTAGACATTCAACAGATCTTTTGGGAGCGTGCGGGGGAATATTTACAGTCTCAGTCACCGAACAAAATATTTTCCGAGGTACATGAGGAATGGGGACGAGTGTTGCGACTTCTTGCCACATCTCCGATGGAATTGGTGAGAGAAATCGACTGGATTACAAAAAAATGGTTAATGGAGAATTACATGGACAACAAGTCCTGCGGATGGGACGACCCACGACTGAGTATGATGGACTTACAATATCACGACATTAACCGACAACGAGGTCTGTTTTATCTCTTAGCTGAACGACAAGGCATTAGAAAACTCGTGGATGAGCAGGCCATAGAACAAGCCAAGACGATCCCGCCGCAAACCACGCGCGCCAAAGTACGAGGGGATTTCATTCGATTTGCTCGAGCAAAAAATCGGTCGTATACTGTGGATTGGACCTATCTCAAACTGAACGGTTATTGGGAAGAAACGATTCTTTGCATGGATCCTTTCTGTCCATATAACCCCAGGGTTGATGAGTTATTGAGCCAAGTTCCGCATAATCGGCTCTACCCATAATCCATTTAATCTAAACACCACGACGTTTATGAAGATTTTCAATCCGTTGTTCTCAATTCTCTGTATCCTCATTGCTAGTCTCTTTCCTCTCCAAATAGTTGAAGCCACAGAAAAGCATGTGCCGAGCTCACAAGAACAATTTAGCGGCAAACAAGGAGAAGTTCTGTGGATTGAAATCCCTGTTGCCAATCCAGAATCTAAGGTCAGCGGCGTTCTTCTGAAACGAAAAATCCCCTTCTTTCCGTCAACACAATCTACGTTTGCCGCACTTGTGGGCATCGATATGCAAGACCCACCTGGCAAGCAGACATTACGCATCACAATACAAACGAAGCAGTCGACTGATCATCTCACCTACTCCATAAACATCAACAAAGAAGACTATGCAGTCCAACACTTGAAATTGCCAAAAAACAAAGTGGATCTCAATGCCAAAACCTTGAAACGCGTACGACTCGAACAAAAAGAAATGTCAGCCGCCTTTCACCACATCGGCACTCAACCGTTATGGGAAAGCGCGTTTCTGGAGCCAGTCAACGGAACGGTGACTGGCCGATTTGGGAGCCGTCGCGTCATCAACGGACAAAATAAACGACCACATTCTGGCGAAGACATCGCCGCCCCAAAGGGCACACCTGTCCTTGCCGTCAACACAGGTACAGTCGTCGCAGCAGTTGATCACTTTTTCTCAGGAAAAGGCGTAATCATCGATCATGGAGTCGGGCTATTTTCCATGTATTTCCATTTGTCAGAAATCAACGTCCAAAACGGCCAAACACTTCATAAGGGAGAAATTTTAGGCAAAGTCGGTGCCACCGGACGAGCCACTGGCCCTCACCTACACTGGGGCATTCGCCTCAATGGCGCTCGAGTGAATCCTTACGCTCTCACGACTCTGCCCATAGGGAAATCAGACACACCTTAGTCGTCTTCTTCATGGAATATCTCTGCGTCTTTTGTGGTTCCAACTCAGGCATCAATCCAGAGTATACGAGCATTGCTCAACGTTTGGGCCAGTCCCTTGCGCAGCAAGGCATTGGCCTCGTCTACGGAGGTGGCAATATTGGCTTAATGGGCATATTAGCCTCCACCGTGATTGGAGCCGGAGGCAAAGTGATCGGGGTGATGCCACGGCAATTAGCCAAACAAGAAATAATGCATGACCGGCTAACTACCACACATATCGTCGAGACCATGCATGAACGAAAAGCGCTCATGGCAAAACTGTCGGTCGGTTTTATCAGCTTACCGGGTGGGTTTGGAACATTGGAGGAATGTTGCGAAATGCTAACGTGGGCTCAATTGAAAATTCATGATAAACCGTGCGGACTCGTGAATTGTTTTGGGTTTTTCGATGGACTATTGGCCTTCCTTGACCATCAAGTCAAAGAAGGCTTTCTGAACCCCACAAATCGTGCACTGGTCCTTGAAGCTGCTGATCCAGAATCATTACTTTCTTTGATGAAACCGCAATTCAGCACGGAAGGAGTGAGCAGTAAGGAGTGAGACGCAAGAGAAAAGAGAAGACTAGGTCCATCGAACTCCGCCCTTCCTACTTCTAACTTCTCACTCAATTCTGCTCCTAATAGGCCGCCGGTCTGGACAGCGGGCGATTCGACATCAATTCTATGGCGCGAAGATTATCAAATGCAAAAGCACCATCCCCCATCGCCACCAAACCTATTTTTCCTATTTTGAAGGATTGATCATAGACATCAATCATGAGATGGTGGTCAAAGAAAATTTCGGTGAACTCCTTACTCACAATAGTATTGCGTTGAATTCGAAGAAAATGCCAATCGGATGGTTCAATAATTAAGGTTTCACGAGCGATTTCCTGTGACTCCCCATCTTTCACGACATACGCCACAATCTCATTAGTTTTGGGTTCAACCACCACTGCATAAAAATTCTTCGCGTCTTGGATTCCATAAGCCAATCCAGCTTTTCCGGAGGGAGTCCCCAATCGCATTTTCATCCGAACCGAAAGATCGACATATTCAACGGTCACTCCATCGATACTTAATAACTGATAGCACAAACTCTTTTCACAAGTGAGATGCTGTTCTACTATTTTTGGCAGAGTAGGAGCCAGCTTATCCTTGCTCACAACCCACCCACCCTTATTGAGCGTGCCGCCTACTTCAAGGGAAAATCCTTCAGGAACCTGATTGAGTGCTGATTCATCGAATTGCCATTCTTGAAATAAGGGTGCAACGGTCATATGAGTGGGCTTCAGAAGCTCTTGCGGTTCATCCCCGGCGAATACTCCCAGAGGGGAGCCAACAAAGCACAAACTAAGAACCAGACACACCATCGGCATGGTAGAAGCTTTTGTCACACGCATTGCATGATCTCGACATGCATTGGTTATATCAGCATTACTGACACGCCGATGTAATATACGCAAAGTCATAACTTTTCCTACCCTATTGAAAAATTCATAAAATGCCTGCTCTCTTTAAAGGAATCAAAGAATACGCATTCTCAGATGATGGCGACAACCCCTAACGCTCAAGAAAGGCTCCAAAACAATGAATGAGAAGAGCTATTTTTAAACCTAAACCTTCGACAGGCATGAGAGCAAATTGCACACAAATTGCCCTCATTCACCAGCCTTTGCTAGCGTTGTTTATGCGGAATTTTGCAAAAAAATACGGTGTAGCAGCTTTGACGATATTCCTGTGGTCTCTGGCTGTCTCAGGTCAAAGCTGGAGTCAATCGACAGTCAGCAGCGAACCTGCTTCGGGCTCAACAGAAGACACGATCCTCAAAAAGCTCCTCCCAACCGATTCAGTCATCACACTGACGATGCATGATGCCGTCATGCAAGCTCTTGAGCATAATGTAGACATTCAAGTGAGCCGACATACAAGAGATGCCCAGCTCACAAATATCATCTCCGAACAAGCCAAATTCGACCCAACCATTCAACTCGGAGGTCGTTATGATCGAACAGTCGCACCCTTAAACCGTCCCGTGTTTGGATTTGGTGGAGTGACGGCTGGCAACGACCCCGATAATTTTGACCAAAACGACACCCGGTTCAATGTCGGCTACTCCCAACGTCTGCTCACAGGAGGCTCGTATGATCTGACGTTTGATACCAATCGTAATTCCGTGGCAGGCACAACCGGCTTTCTGTTTAATCCTTCGTATGGCAGCAACCTAGCCATCAGCTTGACACAACCCCTCCTTCGCAACTTGGGCCAAACCGTCAACACGACACTAATCACCGTCGCTCGCAATGCCGCAGCAGTCGAGCAGCTCCTCCTGAGCCAACAAATTCTTTCAGTCATTTCCCAAGTCGAACAAACATACTGGGAACTCGTATTTGCAAGAGAAAACTTAAAAGTCGCGCATGCTACGTTAAAAGCGGCTGAGGAGCTCTTGGCGAGTAATCGCGAGAAGGTGAAAGCTGGTGTCTTGGCTGACGTGGAAGCCTTACAAGCCCAGGCAGGCGTGGCCAGTCGAATCGAACAAATTTTACTCGCACAAAAAACAGTCGAAGATCAGGAAGACCAATTGCGGCTCTTACTCAGTCCGTCCGAAATAGCCCTGACACGGACCACACCGCTCATCCCCCTGGATCAACCCATTCAACATCAATCAAAAATTGCATTGCAGAGCACGATTGTTCAAGCCCTAAAACATCGGCCCGAAGCACTTCAAGCAAAGAAAAACGTCAACAGCTCACACACTCAGACCCAATTCGCTAAAAATCAGCTATTGCCTGACCTCTCCTTTCAAGCTGGACTTGGGCTTGCCGGCTTAGGAGACAACGCCTCTGATACCTGGCAACGCCTTGGCAGTACAGATTTCTATAACATGGGGGGAGGGTTAGTGTTGAGTTATCCTCTAGGCAACCGTGCGGCTGAAAGTCAGCACCAGCGGCGGATACTTGAAACCCACCAACAACAGGCCTCACTCCTGCGCATCCGCCAACAAATTATCCTGGACGTCAAAGAAGCCATTCGCCAAGTCGACACCAACTACAAACGTATTCGCACCAATCAGGCCTCTCGCCGCCTCTCCGACAAACAACTGAAAGCGGAACAAGAACGCCTCCAACTTGGTCTCAGCACCACACGAGTGGTCTTGGAATTCCAACGAGATTTACAAGCGGCACAAGGGCAAGAACTTCGCGCCATCCTCGATTACAATCAATCCCTCTCTCGCCTACGATTCGTCACAGCTTCGACATTGAATCATTACAACATCGAAGTACAATAAGCCCGGTGTCGACATAAAACTGGGGGGGGGCCTGCGTGTTTGACGTGGGCGAGAAATATTAGGGGGGCGATGATCGCATCGTACCGAGACTATTAGGCACGCATGCCTTGCTCCATACCCACTGATTCATGTTGTTGTGTATGGAGTCGATTGAGGTTTTTGGGGCCATGACCGGACTGGGCCAGAATAAATAAGGCATCACTTTCTGGCTCCACAGTGCCAAAGAGCCAATCATAGATGGGCATAAATAACGCGTAGTTCCCTTCCCAACGGGAATGGTGAAGACTATGGAAACTCGGACTATACATCACCCATTTGAGCGGGGAACGCACATACCATTTAGGGAAAAACTCGACATTACAATGGCCAATGGCATTCAAAAAATCAAACATGAGAAAATAGACGAAAAACCCAAGAGGTGTGAGCAAGTCGAGCCACCCAACAATCAGGACTGTGAGAGAAAAGAGCACGAGATAACTGACACGTTCCACGAGCGTAAACGTGAATCCTGATGGTGGACTGGGAACGATCGCTTTATGATGCTTGATATGATGTTTACGGAGCGATGGAATTCGATGAAGGAGCAGATGATACCCGTAGTACAGCGGTTCCGTAATCAACATATGTGTCAGCATCAACGCTGCAAAACTGGCGACGGTCAGACTGAGAGTTGGCAGATCTTCCCACCCGACAAATCGCAGCACACCCCAATACGCCAGGAGCGCGAACCCCACTCCATCAACGACAAACGGCACGTACCACCATTTTTCTCTGTCCTCTTGCTCAGCTGGGATGGGGATCTTGTATATTTGTTGACGTTCCCCAAGGACACCATAGGTCATCTTGGTGATCAGGCTCACCAGCCCCACACGAAGCATCACCCAAGACAAAAAAAACATGAGAAAATATCCATTGAGTTCCATATCGACAGGTCCCCCTAATTACGATGCATAGGCCATGGCTTCTCCACTGCCTGATTCAACCACGGCAAGCCGATTCCCACCCGCCTTCCTCTTTTTCTTATCAGCCAGCAAATAGTCATAATATGCCCGAATAACCCTCGCTAAGGATTCGACACTAACGGAATCAAACGCTTCAGGATGATCCTTGAGAATTGCTCGCAGTTTGTGTATACGGAAATTCCAGGTTTGCGTGGAATACACTCGATTCGGCTCTATGAGTTTTTCGAGTTTTTGTTCCAGTGGAGACTGAGCTTGCTCAAAGAACAAGGTGAGGCCAATTTCCTTGGCCACAGTTGTGAGCAACGTTCTCGTATTCATGTTCTCAGCACTGACGAGATGAAACACCTCATGGTGTTGTCGTTGATCAGTGGTGTGCGATAACAGCAGGGCTTGGTTGATGACGGCATCAATCGTCACCAAATTGGTCGCCGCTTCTTCCGGAATTGGGAGGCGAATCTGAGAAGTCAATTTCGCCAGACTAAAGAACCCCCGCGCAAACATATAGAGACCGTAGGGTTTACAATTACTCCATCCCGTCTGCTGGTGACCGATAACGATCGACGGTCGTACAATCGTGAGGGGATTGCCTAAATTGCCTTGCTGAGAAGCGTGAGATAACGTCTGTTCTGTCGTAAATTTGGTGATTTGGTAGGAATTCCCTAACACGGGAAGGAGGTGCAATGTTTCCTCAACATCAGCGCCGATGTTTCCGCCAACATAGGCTGTGGACATATAATAGAACCGATTAGAGCGAGCACTTGTTTCGGAAAATTTCTGATAGAGCAAGACACTATTTCGAACGTTATTTTCATACGAATTGGCCAAATTCTCCGCGGCGTAATTCATATCTGCTGCACAATGCCAAACCTCATCGACCTCCGGCCAAAAGTCAAATCGGCTTAATTCAAGAGAAAAGTTCTGTGACTTGATATGCTCTATTCGTAAATTGGCGAGTACCGCTGAAGACACCTCGTATCCAAAACCGCGCATAGCCGAGGTAACACTCTCCCTCGTCCGATTTCCGTCAGGATCATTGCGCGACAAGCAGATCACTTTTTCACCACTCGCCAAAAATGCACCAGCGAGTGCTCCACCGATAAACCCTGTACTACCAGTAATAAGTTTGCATGCCATCACTCATTCACGCTTCCTTTCAATTTCCCTAGGTCGCAATAACTATTTTTGAATGAATATGAAAAAAAGAATGATGGCACCC
>JAJDBQ010000079.1 GCA_029261255.1 Nitrospirales bacterium | reverse complement strand
AGGGCTTCAATCTAAGGTTCATGATGGCAAATCACACACCAATCCTCTGGATTTCAGTATGGCAAGCCCTGTTGATGGAAGTGCAGCAGCGTTTGGGCATAAAGCTGAGAACATGCAAAAAGAAGGATAAGTGTTATGTTGGAATTTTATTTTAGCAATAGGGGAATAATGCCATGAGTGAAGGTTTAGAAACAGAAGCTAAAACCAATCCCCAGGGTGATCCAATTACGAGTGCTCCGGAGGCGCCAAAGACCGAAAGCGGAAAAGGACGAAAAGATCCTCATGGAGACGCAAAACGACAGATTGAAGTAACGCCTGAATTTATGTTTTTTGAGGCTCCTCGCGAACGGGAATTTATTACTGGAAGTGAATGTGCAAAAGAAGCTGTGAGGCGCTCAAACGTTGATATGTCTGTAGCATATCCCATTACCCCACAAAGTGAAACGTTGCAGTTAATTGGGGTCTTGTATGGAGAAGGCTATGTCAAGGAATTCTATAGAGGCGAAGAAGAATACGGAGTGATGTCAGCAATTGCTGGTGCTTCGCGAGCAGGTGTTCGAGCCTTTACAGCCACCGCAGGTCCTGGAACATTACGAGGTCTCGAGCCCATTGTTTCGTGGGCTGGTCACCGTCTTCCAGCCGTTTGCATGTTTACATGTCGAGTCGTTAATGCTCCGCTGGCTATCCAGCCAGATAATATTGAAATTGCCTATCTGTTGCACAGCGGAATGTTGGTCTTTCATGCTGAAAATCAACAGGACTTGTTCGATTTTATTATGAAGGCTTTTATCATCAGTGAAAAAAATGATGTGACTCTCCCGGTAGGAGTCTGCTGTGATGGTTTCTTTGTCACGCATGCTCGAGGATATTGTTCGATGCCAGATAAAAAGTTCAAGTTACCTGCTCGGGATCCTTACCGAGGGTCTGTGCCAGTGTTAGATGCTGAGAATCCTCCAGCACGTTTGTCTCGTGATGCCCCGGTCCAAAAATCAAATTTTATGGCTTATAACATTCATGCAGTATGGCAGCAGGAAGTTTGGGCTGGAGTAGAACGTTCACGCAAATATATTGAAAAATATATGGATGGACTGTTAGAAGCTCAGGATGTTGAGGGAGCAGACGTTCTTCTCGTTGCTTCGGGAAGCGCAGCAGCCCAATCCCGCGAAGCGGTACGGCAATGTCAGGAAAGAGGGATCAAGGCAGGATTAATCAAGATTCGCTCCTTGCGACCGTTTCCAACGAATGAGCTGAGGAAGCTTTGTGCTAAAGCGAAGCTTATTGTGATTCCAGAGTTTAATTATACGGGATGGTTGGCGAAAGATGTGGCAACGGCAATTTATGGATTCTCCACGGCAAAAATTGTAGCCGGTCCACATGTCTACGGGGGCATGTCAATGCCAGTTGAAATGATTACGGATGAAATTGAATGTGGCTTGACCGGAAAAAAATCGAACACAGTACCTCCTTCCGCTATTATGGGAGTCGCAGATCCGGCAGCCGTAGCAGAATTTATGAAAAGCATATAACTCAATTGTCCAACAGTTGAGTAAATTGACAAGCCCGCTCCAATGTTTTTGGGGCGGGCTTTTCTGTATCATCTGCAGAATCGAACGACAGTATGCCTTCAGCCAAAGCAAGACGAATTCTAGTAACCAACGATGATGGCATTCAAGCGCCAGGCATACGTGCTCTGGCGAAAGCGATGGCGCCATTGGGAGAGGTGTGGGTGGTCGCTCCAGAGAAAACACAAAATGCAGTGGGGCGAGCCATGACTCTTCATAAGCCCCTTCGCCTTCGGCAGATTCGTTCTCGGTGGTTTGCGGTCAATGGGACACCTGGGGATTGTGTCACCTTGGCATTATGTAAAATCTTGGAGTCTGATTTGCCGGTGTTGGTGGTCTCAGGAATAAATAAGGGATGGAATTTGGGAGATGATGTCACAAATTCGGGTACGGTCGCTGGCGCGTTGGAGGGCATGCTTTATGGGATACCGTCTATGGCGATTTCATTAGAGGATTGTCCTGTAGCCTCTTATACCGAAGCAGGGCAGTATGCCGAAAAATTAGCGAAGCGGATATTGAAATCAGGTTTGCCCGGGGGAACCACTCTCAATGTGAATGTTCCTAGCTCAAAAAAAATACCCATAGCTGGGATTCAATTCACAAGTTTGAGCCAAAGGCGATATCATAAACCGGTTGTCGAAAAAGTTGATCCCAGGGGAGGGTCCTATTTCTGGATCGCAGGCCAACGTGAATCCTGGGCCAGGAAAAAACCATCTGATCACGAGGCGGTGGAAAATAATCTGATATCAGTCACGCCTATACATTTAGATTTAACCGATTATGAAGCACTCAATTCGTTAAAGAGTTGGGGGAGAACGCTTACGCCAAAAAAGAGAACATCTGTGTCATCTAAACTAAAACGAACAAAGATCAAAAAGGGATAGAATTTCTCTTTAGTATTCTTTGACGGTCCTTCAGGGTACATTACTGTTTCTCAATACATGGATTTGGTAAAACAATTATATGACTGGATGCTATCGTGGTCCGACTCTCCTTACGGGGTTCCAGCTCTATTTGGCTTGGCTTTAGCTGAATCTTCTTTTTTCCCGCTCCCGCCTGATGTATTACTCATTGCCATGACGCTTGGTAATCCTGCGAATGCCTGGTGGTATGCGACGGTGGCGACGGTTGGGTCTGTTCTCGGAGGGGCATTGGGCTATGGCATTGGCTGGTATGGGGGGCGTCCTGTATTGGAAAAGTTTATGGGGCAAGAGCGTATGGATCTTGTTCATCAATATTTTCAACGATATGAAGGTTGGGCCATTCTTATAGCAGGATTTACTCCCGTCCCATATAAAATTTTTACCATCGGGGCTGGGGCTTTTTATGTGGATTTTAAGACCTTTATGCTGGCATCAGTGGTCAGTCGCGGCTCGCGATTTTTTCTCGTGGCTGGGGCAATTTATTTCTTTGGTCCATGGATGAAAGAAATTATTGAAAAATATTTCAATATTTTTTCTATCGCATTTATCGTTCTAATTGTCCTAGGTTTTTGGTTTGTGAAACATCAGGGGCAGAAAATCAGTCAAGCGACAACCACGAGAGAGCCGTGATATATGCCATTTCTTCTCTATAACTCCCAAACCAGGAAAAAAGAGATCTTTACTCCTTTGGTTCCTGGAAAAGTCAGCATGTATGTTTGTGGTGTGACCGTCTACGATGATTGTCATTTGGGTCATGCACGGAGTGCGCTCACGTTCGATATCATCCGGCGCTATTTGGAATTTTCTGGATATGAAGTGAGGTACGTGAGAAACTTCACTGATATCGACGACAAGATCATAAATCGAGCTGAAAAAGATGGCATTGCGTGGGATGAAATTAGCGAGCGCTACATTCAGAATTTCTACCGAGATATGGGGGCATTGAGCATTACGAAACCTCATGAAGAGCCACGAGCCACTGAACATATGCCTGATATTCTTCGCATGGTGGAAGGCTTGGTCAATAAAGGTACGGCTTATCAGCTTGAAGGTGATGTGTATTTCTCCGTGAAGAAATTTCCTGGGTATGGCCAGCTGTCAGGAAAGAACCTGGAAGAACTGCAGGCAGGTGCTAGAGTTGAAGTCGATACCCGGAAGCAAGATCCGATGGATTTTGCCTTATGGAAAGCTTCGAAGCCTGGCGAACCTGCTTGGGACAGTCCTTGGGGTCGAGGCCGTCCGGGGTGGCACATTGAATGTTCGGCCATGTCAGTGGCTGCGTTAGGACCTACCTTTGATATTCATGGCGGGGGCAAGGATTTAATCTTCCCACATCATGAAAATGAAATCGCTCAATCCTGTGCTTATACGGGAAAAGAGTTTGCTCGTTATTGGGTCCACAACGGGTTTGTCACCGTAGACAAAGAAAAAATGTCGAAGTCGCTTGGCAATTTTTTCACTATCAGAGAAATTCTAGAGAAATCTCCTATTCCGAAGTCTGAAGCGGCAATTGGTGAGTGTCTGCGGTACTATCTCTTGTCCACTCATTATCGTAGTGATCTGAATTTTTCTGAAAAATCCATTCCTGAAGCAAAAGTGGCCATGGAAAACATATATGGACTCATACAGCGATTAGAAGAAGACGATTCCCGAGAGAGCAATCAAGCTGACGAAGATTTTGGACAAGTCTTAAAGGAATTTACCAAAAAATTCCATGAAAGTATGGATGATGATTTCAATACGCCAAAAACGCTAGCAGCCATTCATGAGTTTCGAGGCGGAATCAATAAATTGTTATTCAAAGGTTTGTCCGATCAAATGAGGAAGACAATTATTGATAGTCTACGAAAATATGGAAAGCCCCTTGGTTTATTCCAATTAACGGTTCTTCAATGGAATGCCATTGTCATGAGGCCGTCGCCCGCAATAATTAGTTTGATGGCGCCTCCTGTTAAGGTTGTAGTTGAGAGTTCAAATGAAGATCAATGGATTGAAGGACAAATACGCCTTCGCAATGAAGCCCGGGCAAAGAAAGATTTTTCGACTGCAGATCAAATTAGAAAAGAGCTAGCCGACCAAGGAATTATCCTCGAAGATCGACCCGATGGCACCACACGCTGGAAACGATGAACCTACCAGTGTGTTGTATGGGTTCCATACGGTCACTGAAGCCCTGCAATCGCCCTCCCGTGTCATTGAACGACTCTGGCTGGCCAATTCTGATGGCCGATTTTTCCCTCTTACGCGTCTAGCAAAGGATCGCCACATACCCTATTCCGTGGAATCCCGTGATCGGTTGGATCGCTTAGCTGGAGACCGTCATCATCAAGGAGTCGTCGCCAGTGTGGCTGCGAAGCAGTTTTTAGATGGTGAGGAATTGTTAGATGAAGTGGAGCAAGGTGACACTCCTTCCTTGCTCGTGGTTTTAGACCAAATCCAAGATCCCCATAATCTTGGGGCTATTGCCCGATCAGTAGACGCAGCAGGAGGACATGGTATTGTCATTCCAAAACATCGTGCCGTTGGCCTAACGGCTGGGGTGGCAAAAGCTTCAGCAGGGGCGCTTGAACATGTGTCGGTAGCACGTGTGGCTAATCCAGGGAAGTTTCTCGAGCAATGTCAAAAGCGAGCCATCAAAACTGTTGCCTTGGATGCCACTGCCAGCATTTCCTATGACGAATGTGATTTGACGGAACCGTTGGCTTTAGTCTTTGGAAGCGAAGGAGAAGGGATTCGACCGATTGTGCTCAAGAAATGTGATGAGCATGTGCGGATCCCAATGTTGGGAAAAATTAATTCTCTGAATGTTTCGGTAGCAGTGGCGGTGACAATCTTTGAAGCAGCTCGGCAGCGGGCGCACAAAACGAACTAGACTGGCAGAGTATTTATTTGATCTGAATGAGCCCTTCCTGGATAGCTGCATTGAGCAGTTGCGCGGCATTCGACACGCGAACTTTTTTCATCATATTGGCCCGGTGGGCTTCTACCGTTTTGACGCTGATCTTCAAGCGCTGTGCAATCTCTTTATTTTTTAGCCCGGACCAGATGAGTTGAAGGATTTCCTGCTCACGCTGAGTCAGGGCTTCTGGCCGTTTACGTTTAATCGGGGTGTCGTCGATGTTTGTGGGTTTTGGGCTCGTATTCATGAATTCCTCGGCGTCCTTGGCTAGGCGAATTATCTAAGGGAGAATATCAGGTCATTTTGGGATTGTAAACTGAAAATATACGTAAACTCACCCTAGTCGAATTAACTACGGAATCTGTGACATTTATGTCTCACTGGATTGTTTGGC
>JAJDBQ010000078.1 GCA_029261255.1 Nitrospirales bacterium | reverse complement strand
AATCCATTCAGAACTCGAATTATCAGGCCAGACGCTTCAGCACGCGTTTGAGTGGATGACGGCAACATATTCCAAGGTGTCTGGGGCCACACCCCCAAGACCGTTTTCGTTGCGAGACTATGTCATGCCTTCCCATCCTGTCGGGAACAACAAAGCATTTCATATCGGCCATGCGGCAGCGTTTCAAGAATTCCAGCATTGGTATGCCAATACGGACCACGTCATTCAATCAATAACAGGACAATGGGAAGCCGCTTCACCTGTTCGATGTTGGCCACACTATTTTGATATCGCCACAATAGTGTCATTACCCCTACCTCAAAACAGTGGCTCCACCGGAAGCATCGGATGTGGAATGAGTCCTGGCGATGCGAGCTACGCGGAACCCTATTTTTATGTCACGATCTGGCCGTATCCGGAAAAAGAAATACTTCCTGACCTGACGGTTGGGAAATGGCATACCGAAGGATTTGTTGCCGCTGTATTGACTGCCTCCGATTTAATTGCGAATGGACAGACAGAGACGCAAGCCGAACGAGTCCACCATTTTTTCCAAAAGAGTTCTGACTTGGCTTTTGCCGCGCTAGGGGCCTCACCCTCCTAATTCAGCTATCATTCATTCTGCATGCATGACAAAGGACAAACTCCAATGCCCTCTCTTGATGACCAACAGGAAAAGTCTGGGACTCCAAAACCTTCAAAGTCGCTCACCTGGCTGAAAGTACTCGAACTCGATGAACTTCAGGAAGGTCGAGTCACATCCGTCACCTGCGATCATAAAACGCTCTGTCTAACACGGTACAAAGGTCAATATGGCGCGCTTGATAACAAATGCCCACATCAAGGTGGTCCCTTAGGAGAGGGATCCATTGAAAATGGTCTACTACGGTGTCCATGGCATGGCTGGGACTACGACCCCATATCTGGCAAAGCTCCAGGTTATGACGATGGTGTCGAAACCTTCCCCGTAGAATCACGAAAAGATGGGGTCTATGTGGGACTCCCAAAAGAATCTGTCCATGTGCGAACAGTTGGGGATGTCATGATGGAAACCATGTCAAACTGGGGCATCAAACATGTCTTCGGCATGGTCGGTCATTCGAACCTAGGAGTCGCCGATGCGTTACGTGTTCAAGAGGAAGCTAATCACATAAAATTTTATGGCATTCGCCACGAAGGTGCCGCGTCATTTGCCTGTTCCGCTTATGGAAAACTCACGGGCCGACCGGCCGCCTGTCTTTCTATCGCCGGACCCGGTGCAACCAATCTCCTGACAGGATTATGGGATGCGAACGTGGATCGTGCTCCAGTTTTAGCTTTGACCGGACAAGTAGAAACGCAAGTATTGGGGCCGGGAGCCTTTCAGGAACTTGATCTGATGGCCGCGTTTGGCAAGGTCGCGCAATGGGCACAAACCGCTCTCCATACCAGCAAGCATGCTGAACTCATGAACTTGGCCTGTAAGAGTGCGATGTTGAATCGTGGGGTCTCGCACCTCATCTTTCCAGATGAGGTACCGAAGCTCGCCGCTGCGGAAGGAATTGAAGCAGGAAGCCCAGAAGGCCGCATGCCAGCCCTGGACATCACTCCGCCTGACTCCGCAATCGATCAGGCCATCAATTTGTTGTCTCGATCCAAACGACCCGTGATCATTGTCGGCCACGGAGCACGCTTTAACATGGGAGGGATTATCGAACTGGCAGAGATGATGAACTGCCCGGTCATCACCACATTTAAGGCCAAAGGATTAATCTCGGACCAACACCCACTCGGCGGGGGTGTCTTAGGTCGTAGCGGAACTCCCGTTGCCAGTTGGGTCATGAATGAATCCGACTGTCTGCTGGTCTTTGGCGCAAGCTTTAGTAATCACACCGGTATTACCCCGAAAATCCCTACTATTCAAGTCGATCGTGATGCGATGACTTTGGGGAAATTCCATGCGGTCGATGTCCCGGTCTGGGGCGAAATCGGCGTAACCTGTCACATCCTTCGACAGCGCTTAGTCGACAAACTCAGAACGACTGATCAACGAAAAGACGTCGCCAATCGATGGACAATTTGGCGGGAAGAAAAACACCGACGAGAACTCGACGACCGCGGACAAGGTGTGAACTCCTCGGCTATCTTTGCCGCGTTAACGCGTACCCTGCCTAAGAATGCAATCATCGCCGTGGACGTCGGCAATAACACGTATTCCTTCGGACGATACTTTGAATGTACGCAACAAGACGTCCTGATGTCAGGCTATCTCGGCTCTATTGGGTTTTCTTATCCAGCAGCCATGGGGGCATGGGCCGCCACGCAGGAAGATGATCCGAAATTTCAAGGACGGAAAGTGGTGTCAGTTTCCGGTGATGGAGGGTTCGGTCAGTACCTGGCCGAAGTCAACACAGCCGTAAAATATGGCATGAATATTACGCACGTCCTCCTTAGAAATAATGAACTCGGAAAAATCAGCAAAGAACAGCGTGCTGGTAATTGGGACGTCTGGCAAACCTCGTTACATAACCCTGATTTTTCCGAATATGCCAACTTATGCGGAGCCATGGGAATTTCGGTTAAGAGGAAAGAAGACTTGGAATCAGCCCTCACCAAAGCATTAGCCTATGAAGGACCAAGCTTGGTGGAAATCCACTCAGACGCAGAGTTGATCTAAAGGTAACGCTTCACAGTGTCCCGTGAGTATCACACTCCTTAGTAAATTTCCTCCCCTTTGTAAGGGGAAGATGAAGGTGGGGTAGAATATGACAAAAACCAATCAGCCATCGATCTTTTTAATCGCGTGCCGTCCATTGATGTTTCTAACGCTGAGCTCTATATTGGCGCTCCCAGCCCTGGCTTCTGAAAAACCAAAAACGCACACCGAAGGACAAACACAGTCAGTGAAGAACCTTCACGAACATTGGGATTATTTAGGCGTGGAAAATCCAAGCCATTGGGGCATGCTCTCTACGGAATACAAAACGTGTGAAGCAGGGAATCGCCAATCCCCGATCAACATCACGATGACCCATCATGGAGATCATCAACAGAAGCTGGAGTTCCATTACCAAACCTCGCAACTCCATGAAATGAACAACGGCCATACCATTCAAGTTTCACATGTTTCTGGCTGTCGAATAGACCTCAATGACCACAAATACAAGCTTCGCCAATTCCACTTCCATGCCCCGAGCGAACATCATATAGAAGGCAAAGCGTTCCCCATGGAAATGCATCTGGTCCATCAAGATGAAAAAGGACATGTGTTAGTCATGGCCGTCATGATGGAAACGGATGCCACGCAACCAGTCCTCAGCAAACTCTGGAAATGGCTCCCGGCACAAACTAAGAAAGAAGTTTCGATTCCTCTAGAATTGAGTCTGACCGATATGCTCCCTACAAACACCCATCACTACACCTACTCAGGTTCACTCACGACCCCACCCTGCACTGAAGGCGTGCAATGGATTGTGCTGAAAGAACCTATGCACGTCACCCAAGAAGACGTCGATCAATTCGTCCACATCATTGGCCACAACGCTCGGCCCATTCAACCACTCGGTAACCGCCACATCGATGATGATTAATTAGAGCGCAGTTAGAACTCTATGTATCTTTAATAGTGCAGCAGCGATCTGCGAAAGCCCTGTCCCTAAAGAGGGATTTAGGAACGAGGCAAAAGAAAACTTGTCAGATGCAACACGACGGGAGGAATTGAGGCAATTCTTTTGATGAGGTCCATTCGAGAGTTTGAGCGACAAGGGAAGAGAGATGTGAAAAATCGTAGGGTTTATCAAATACGGTAATGGCCGCTTTTTTCAACATTCCCATGATGACAAAAAAATCCCCCAAGAATCGAGAAGACCCTTGAGGGATTATTGTTTATCCTGCCGAGCCTATTTCTTAGAAGGTATAGGCCGACGATCGAGGGCGATCACCTGGTTGGTTTCGTCCTGGACGATCTGATTGTGCCCCTCTTGGACCATTCCCATCGCCGTAACCCTGGCGTGGACCTCTCGGTCCGTTTGAATTGCCATAACCCGGGCGCGGGGCTCGAGTCGCAGCATGGCTGGCAACGGGAGCTCGGCTTCCTTCAGCAACAGGCACGGCTTTCCCCAAGAGTTTTTCAATCATGCGTAAAGATCGATGATCTTCCCCCGTCACAAAACTCGTGGCGGAGCCGAGAGCTTTCATGCGTGCCGTTCGGCCAATACGATGGACATAATCTTCCGGTATATTAGGCAAATCATAATTGATCACGTGACGAATGTTGTCGACATCTAACCCACGTGCGGCAATATCTGTTGCCACTAACACTTCAAACCGTCCTCGTCGAAATCCCTCAAGAGCTGCTCGTCGTTGAGGAAGACGCCGTCCCGCGTGCAAGACACCCGAGCTACAGCCGACCTTTTCCAACGTTTCGCCTATCCGATCTGCCCGATGTTTCGTACGAGTAAAGACCAACACTGAACCTTCTGTCTCCTTGAGAATGGAAAGCAGCAGAGTTGTTTTTTCAGAGTTATTAATGTGATGGACCGTATGGGTCACCCCTTCAGCCACTGTGGCCGATTTTGCCACTAAAGCTTTGACGGGATTTTTCAACGACATACGAGCTAAGTCATCCAAATTGTCAGGCATGGTGGCAGAAAAAAGTAACGTCTGCCTGTCATCAGGCAAGGCCTCAATAATTTGATTCAACTGAGGCGCAAAACCCATATCCAACATACGATCGGCTTCATCTAACACCACGATGCTCAGCTTGGTGAACAAGATAGTGCCTTGCCACATATGATCCAATAACCGACCAGGTGTCGCAATAATGATATCAGGACGCTGCCGAAGTCCACGGACTTGGGCATGCATATCAGCTCCACCCACTACCGTGGTTCCAAAAATCCCGAGAGAACGGCCAAGCTTATCGACCGTGCCTTGAATTTGAAAGGCCAATTCCCGAGTGGGGGCTAAAATAAGCGCACGAGGATGCCCTTTGGGGCCAGCAGCTAATCGTTCAATCATCGGAATGACAAAGGCCGCCGTTTTCCCGGTACCGGTTTGTGCACACCCCAACACATCGCGGCCTTCTAAACCTGCCGGAATGGCTTGAGTTTGAATGGGAGTGGGTTCTTTCAACCCTGCACGATCGAGGGCATCAACTAAGCGCTCGGACACACCAAGCGCACCAAACTGAGACAACGCAGTTGCAGACATAACACTATTCCTTTTGTTACAAGGATCGTATCTACAGGTATTCAGAAAACCGAGTGAAGCAGAAAATGGAAGGAAGTCCGCT
>JAJDBQ010000077.1 GCA_029261255.1 Nitrospirales bacterium | reverse complement strand
ACCGAGGTTTTCTGCGGAGAGTCTGAAGATGGAAGTTTGGGAATAAGGGCGTGAAATGTTTCATCGCACACTATGCCAAATCCCCCATGTTTGTGCAGCTATTGTTTCATGGTCCAAGGGCTTAACTTAGTGCCATTCGTGTCTGACCCCTATTGTGGCCTCGAATTCAGGGGAATTTTGGGGGAGAACAATAGGTGTCTTCTAGCGGAGGAGGGTAACGGTCATCGTAAGGATCCATCCATATAAATTCGGCAAGGGCGTCACCAGCCGTTTTCCAGATATGCAGACATTGAGCGCTGAAATGAGGAATCGAAGTTGGGATTCTCGAGTAGCCTACTGCTTCTGGTGCAGGAATGAGGGTTCCCGCCATCAGCAATTCATTGCCCTTTCTTCGGCCGTCGTGATCAATCGTGCCCAGAAACTGAATGGCGATACGACGAAAAGACAGGCCTGTTGATTTGGCTTCAGGGCCCTCAAATGCGTCTTTAGGGAAAGGCAGCCATTCTGCCAAAAAGATGGTCCCAGTTGGAGTCGTTTCAGTCCAGATAATGCGTCCCGCCAATTGAAAATTATGCTGCTGAAATTCTTCAAGATTTCGCCGGATCTCATCAAAATCTTCGGAATTTTGCAGAATACTGGCTTTCGGCAATGGAAAGTCTTGATGAGGTGTGCAACCGCTTAGGTACAACAACGCACAGAGCATTCCCAGAGAAAAATTCTCACGCCAGGAAACCATGTCGTTGTGATCCCTCACAGATTTGAATATCTCCAAATTTTGAAGTGCCGGCTAGGCTCAAAGCAGCTGATAAACCATCAGCGAAGGAGAAGAAAAAAAGTTCAGGCGGAAGATCCGTGTAGAAAGTCTTTGCCTTGGTTATTTAATTTCAGTGCACCTACAAGAGTACAATCATTTCCGATGAAGCGTTACAATGAATACTGATGAAGTGCAACCTGTTTTAAGAGATCGGTTGCAGCCCGTCCTGAATGATAGCCAAACATGCTGTTGATTTATGAAGGAAAACTACCACTACGATAGCTGGGTGGGCGTCATCACATCAATCCTGTCAATCTTTGGTTAACTGGTAATGCTGTTGGCATGAAATGCCCCTTGGTGCGGTTGGCAAAAGCCACAAGTGACAGCATGACAGGAACTTCAACCAAAACCCCGACTACCGTGGCCAACGCTGCGCCGGAGTGCAAACCAAATAAACTTATGGCCACAGCCACGGCCAATTCAAAAAAATTGGACGTACCGATCAGAGCTACAGGTGCAGCGATATTGTGCGGGACCTTCCATAGGTAGGACCAACCATAAGCAAAGAAGAAAATACCATAACTTTGTATTAACAAAGGCACGGCAATCAGTCCTATAACAAGAGGCTGCTCAAGGATAGTCTGTGCTTGAAACCCGAACAACAGCACCACAGTCGCCAGAAGGCCAATAACCGAATACGGCTCAAGATGAGAGACAAAATGTTGCAACGTGTCTCGATTACCTTTCTTCTTCAGGAGGAGAGAACGGGTGAAAAATCCAGCGACGAGTGGAAGGACGACATACAGCACTACAGAGAGCAGAAGAGTTTCCCACGGGACGACAATATTGGTGATACCGAGTAGAAACCCCGCGATAGGAGCAAAGGCAAACACCATAATGAGATCGTTGATTGATACCTGCACTAGCGTATAGCCAGCATCACCTCGCGTCAGCTGGCACCACACGAATACCATTGCCGTGCATGGTGCAACGCCTAGCAGGATCATTCCTGCAATATATTCTTTAGCTGAGTGAGGTTCTATGACACCCGCAAACACATGCTTGAAAAAAAGAATGCCCAAGGCTGCCATTGAAAAGGGTTTAATCAACCAGTTGACAACCAGTGTGATACAGAGGCCACGCGGTCTGCTGCCAAGATCTTTTAGGCTTGAAAAATCCACTTGCGTCATCATCGGGTAAATCATCACCCAGATAAGCATCGCCACGATGAAGTTGACGTTGGCGTATTCCAAATCAGCCACGACCTGGAAAAGTGAGGGGAAAGCATTGCCCAGCCCAATGCCTGTCAAGATACTCAGTCCGACCCAAAGGCTTAAATACCGGCCAAACACACCAAGGGGCGATTGTTCACTCATGGCAACAGTTTTTTTGCAATATGGATTTGAAGCAAGACGAAAGCTTCGTTGAAGGCAGCATTGATTTGTTCCTCAGTGCCTGTCACTTTGGCTGGATCAGGTATACTCCAGTGCAGTTTTCTGGGGTTGCCGGGAAAGAGTGGGGCAGCTTTCGCCTGCGGCTTGATCACACACAGTAATCACTATGTCAAAATTCATTCCGGCAAACTCACCCCACGATTTACTACGCGGCTGACCGGGGTCAAGACCATGACGCCTGAGCGTTTCAATGGATAAATGATGAACCTGGCCTGTTGGATCACTTCCTGCGCTAAAAGCCTGATAACGTCCTTTGCCAAGATGATGAAGCAAGATCTCAGCCATAATTGAGCGGCAGGAATTTCCAGTACAGACAAACAACACCTTTTGGAGGACATTAGCCATTTGCCGCAGCTTTCTTCTTCGGCTTGCAACAATAATTGGCGAGTTCAATAATTGAACAGCCCTTCTTTTTGTCCTGGCGAATATTAGCGATCTCCCTACTACAACAGTCCTCGACCAGAAACCCGATCAACTCGCACATCATGTCAACATTGGCCAAGTAAATGATGGATCGCCCTTCCCGGCGAGAACTGACAATACCCGCATGGGAGAGATGGCTGAGGTGAAAGGAAAGTGTGTTCTGCGGTGTGCCAAGCTCTTCGCTGATGGCTCCAGCCGAAAGCCCATCCGGTCCCGCTTGGACCAGCAAGCGAAAAGCTCTCAGCCGTGCTTCTTGAGATAATGCGTCAAAAACTGTAATGCTCTCTTTAATATCCATATTTCTAGATACATGGAAATTTAGGGCAATGTCATGCAGGTCACTTCATAATGCATTCACAGGAGGGGCTAATGGGATTGTATCTCGATGACCAGGGCCGCGGAGCTTGAGGGTTACTGTATCATGGCTTTACCATCTCATTTTACTCTCTTGTCAGCTCAGGTGGTAATATTTGTCTGGCGATGCGTTTGGCTAAGGTGTGAATTCGCTTTAAGCTATCGACCGCATCCATTTCCATCCGAAACAACGCGAGGCGGGCTGGTTCGTCTTCAACAAGTTTCCCTGCTTGATGGACTAGAGCCTCCTTGATTTGATGATCTACCGTCTCTTTAAGTGTCACGACCTCCTGCGCGGCTTGCTGATTGTCATCTCGTACGGCTTGAACGGTAGCGTTGATGGCCAGACTCACCGTCGAAAATAACCCGACAAGAATGGCTCTCATTGTGTCACTGGCCTCTATGTTTTGTGCGATTTTTTCTTTTCCTATGCCGACCATGTCTGTTTCGATGACATCACCGATATGTTCCAGGCAATCTGTGCTACTCATTAGCAACTGAAACTCACGGCTTTGTGCGTCCGTGAGTTTTTGTCTTCGTATTTGACCTAGGTACCGCAAAATATGTGCTTGGAGAATATCTACCTGGTCGTCCATTTTCATTATGGCCTCAAGATCCTGATAGTCATCCCGGCGAAAGACATCGGGAACTTTTGCAAACATCTTTTGTACGATGTCTCCCATATGGCCAAGTTCGAGTCGTACATGTCCAAGTGCTAGATCAGGTGTAGCAAGCAACGATTCATCTAAATACATCGGTCGAGCGATGGAATCTTCTGGTTCAGGTTGATAGGGGACGAGCCAATACACAAAGCGAGCGATGAAAGTCGTCAAGCCGATAAATAAGAACGTATTAACCAAATTAAATACCGTGTGGGCATTCGCGATCTGTCTGGGCACTTCCATCCCCATGCGTTCAATCCGCGTGAGTTCTGAGTAGATCGGTGAATTTGATAAAATTAGATTGGCGAGTTGAGTAATAAAAGGAAGCCACACTAAGACGCCCAACACATTGAATATCACATGAACCAGCGCCGCGCGTAAGGCCTCGCGTGATTTCCCCAATGTCGCTAACAAGGCCGTAACACAAGTGCCAATGTTGGCGCCTAAAGCTAAAGCAATCCCTGCCTCTAATGTGATAAACCCCTGACTGGCCATCACGATGACAATACCAATTGTAGCTGAGGACGACTGGACGAACGCGGTAAACCCTGCGGCAACCAGAATTCCTAAAAAGGGATTTTCAATCTGTACCATCAAATCCTGGAAGGGTTGATAACTCCGGAGCGGAGCCATGCCATCTCCCATTAGTCCCATACCAAAGAAGATGAGGCCAAGGCCCATCACGATATTGCCGTGGTGTTGGAGACGAGTGCTTTTCGACATCAACCGCATGGCAAATCCCACAGCAATCAAGGCCAGCGCAGCTTCCTCTACCCTGAAAGCAATGATTTGAGCGGTCACGGTCGTTCCCACGTTGGCCCCCATGATAATCCCTATCGATTGCGTCATCGGCATTAATTTAGCCGAGACGAAACCCACGACGAGAACAGTCGTCACGGAAGAAGATTGAATGACCGCGGTTACAAAGGCCCCAGTTAGAGCCGCCGCGAATCGGTTTGTGGTCAGACGTGCGAGAATGGCCTTCATCTTTTGTCCGGCGGCGGCCTTAAGCCCCTCTGCCATTTGGTCCATGCCAAACAGGAAGAGAGCCAGTCCGCCCAGTAATCCCATGGCCATCTCCAGCTGATTGAGATCCTTCTGCATTTCCATTCCGCCAAATACTGGAAGAGCCCAGAGTAGCATCAGGGCCGAGCCTGCAAAGGGGATGATGCTCCGGGTCATGTTAAAAAGTCGTCCCATCATGTAGACCTCCTTCAACCATCCAGATGGCTAGCCGCCAGATAAAGAAAAATCGATGATATGAAATTGAAAAGATAATTTACTGCAATAGATCTCTTTAATGATGCAAGATAAAAAAAATCGTTGAAAATAAGAAATTACGATGTAAAATTAAAATGATAAAGCCCAGATACTTCAAAATTGGGGAAATTGAAGGTAGAATGTAAGAAACTGAGGGAAGGAGGTACGACATGAGTTTCAAGACTGGCGAATTCGTGATCTTTGAAAAATCGAAAAACTCGACTCACCCAAGTCCTCATGCCAAAGATGTCCGCCCAGCAGAACATGGAGAGACCTATTCCTATATTATAGAGAAATTTTGGAAAGTAGTGCGGGTATTTGAAAATGGAACGATTGAATTAGAGACCCGCCGAGGAAAACGTCATCGATTGTACACAGCTACACCACAGCTGAGGAAGGCAAGCTTTTGGGATCGCTTGCTGTTTAGGAATCGACTTTTTTAATTCCAATTGGAATAAACTCAAATATACAAGGTTCTTTTTTGCCAAGATTCTCGCCTCTTCCCGATAGCATTCCAAACCCAAGTCGTTCCTGTCTTAGAGCTTGTTGACAAAATAGCCTGCACTCCATTCATTCTTTCACCTGAGTCATCCAACTCCCCGCCTGTAAAAATCTGAACACAGACACCAGACCCAAAGAAAAGGGTTTGCCTAGGTCCTGAAACCTCTAAGTAAACAAACACAGCCAAGACCTAATCAACTCTACCGAACTTCTGGTTAACAGGATTTCTCCGATAGTTGGTTATTCTCTAAAAACTTATAAGCATGACTTTTTGCATACTTCATTCAACTCTTCCATAAAGATAGTGACTCTTTTGTGTAAATAACCTGTAAATTCTTTGTAACGATTGAAGATGGGAAAGAGGAGAGTCAGTCACAGAGAGGCTACTGATCTAGCAGGTCTCAGACTTGAGAAATATGGGGGTTTTTTACAAATTGATCATAAAACGAGCCACTTTCTTTCATCAGCTAGGTAAGGCACGACGGTCTCACATCAATAACAATGCGATTGCATTGCGTTAGACATCCTTGGTAGGTATGTCCGATCGGCTGATCTTTGTTGAGAACTGTTGAATTGCAATTTACTGCGACCAAAAAGGTTTTTCGGACACCCGTTTCTAGCCACTATCAGCTGGAGGAAGAGACCTTTTCTCTCTCCATATTACTCCCAAAGCCTTATTCATTATCTCCGTCATCACGACGATTTTTTTAAAAGGAGCAACCATGGTTCCAACACACATGTTCCTCACGAGAGGAGTTGGCGTACATAAAGAAAAATTAGCTTCCTTCGAAGAAGCACTGCGAAGCGCTGGAATTGCCTATTGCAACCTGGTCAGCGTCTCATCTATCTGTCCTCCTGATTGCAAAATTATTCCTCGAACTCGAGGGCAAAAATTGCTCAATCCAGGTGAAATCACCTACTGCGTCATGGCTCGGTCAGAAACCAATGAACGCAATCAACTCATCTCAGCCTCAATAGGATTAGCTCTACCTTCCGGAAGAAAATATCACTATGGCTATCTTTCCGAACATCATGCATATGGTGAAACAGACGAAGAGGCAGGTGAATATACCGAAGATCTTGCTGCTCAAATGCTTGCGACGACATTAGGTATTAAGTTTGACCCCAACGTGGCCTGGAAGGAACGGGAACAGGTTTTTAAAATGGGAGGAGATATTGTCCGAACTCAAAATATTACACAATCAGCAATTGGGAAACCTCATTTGTGGACGACAGTGGTTGCATGCGCTGTGTTTATTCCACTAGAAAATCTTAGTGAAGAAAAGAAACCACGGATTCAAAAGTCACGTAACTTTCAAACAGAATAACCCCACCATGAGAGAACTCCCATTTGCAGAATCAAACCATGCTCCACAATCTTTTGAGAGCTAGAAGAAGGTAGGATGCCATCCTATTGGGTGCTCATCTTCAGTATTCCCTTTTTGAACGAAAACAATCATTTGAGTAAATGTCCTCTAGCAGCCTTCTGGCTTGCTTCTTAAGATCTATTCGATGGGTAAATGCCTGATTACCAAAGACTTTCAAATAGAAGAAGGATGTTGTTCTGTCATTTTCGCATATACAGTCGGCGGTGCTATTGATCTTGCAGAAGCAGAGAACCGAGTAGCCGCACCTAAGGCACGAGGGCGTATAAAAAGAAAACGCCCAACTCCCGAGTATTTTGATTACCATCCCCCACCTCTGCGAATCACCCAAGAAGTTGCCTCCCTGAGTATTGGAAGTTACTCGACACTTCCCAGCATCGAAACCATACTGTATGACTTTGGCGCAATGATGGCCATTTATCGAATTCCCTTGTCCGGTTCCTTTCTTTCTCTGTTACCTTTAAGTGAAACCCTTTATGAAAATTCTAGCCTTTTGGATGACTCTCGATCCGTTATTCAATCCCTCCTCGCAACATTGGGGAATTCAGTGGAAAAAGCGAATCTTGCTCCAATGGTCGAAGACTATGCTATTTTCCATATTTATTCGACCTCTCCAGCTTTAAATCTCGCAGATTTTGTGGATCAATTTGGCGAACCCATTTCGCAAATACTCCGATGCGAGACTCAACAATTATCACCCCAAGAAATTCATGATGCGACGGGAATCCAAATTGCTTTTGGAACACAGGATCTCACGCTCATTGATTGGAATGCGGCACTGATGATCGGTGAAGAAATGGATGACGTTTTAGCCGTGTTGGAATTCGTCAATGTCGAACTCGTTGAAAGGCGTTTTTTAGATCATCAATTAGATCAGGCCCTTGATGAAGCATATACTGCTCTTACAGGAGGACCACAGAAACGGTTCAGATGGCCAGGAACGATGGATTCAAACCTTCGTCGAATTGCAGGACTTCAAGTGGACAGTGCCATCCTCTTTGAACAAGTTACCAATACCCTCAAACTATTAGGCGACCAATACCTCGCAAGAGTCTACCGCCTGACTTCCCAACGCTTTCATCTCCACGGTTGGGATACTTCCATTCTTCGGAAATTAGATACCTTGGATAGTTTGTATGGGAAAATGGGCGATCAAGCTGGCAATCGGCGTATGGAAATTCTTGAGTGGATCATTATTATTTTGATTGCCATCTCTATCCTCCTTCCTTTTATCCCAGGTTTCCCAGGATATTAATGTTCAATCAAACCTCTAGAGGAACGAGAAGAAGGGGAATTCCAATTCAGGACTGTTGGAAAAAGTCAGGTTGAACCCCGGTAGGCTTGAGAAAGGGCAACGGATCTTCAACCAAATTCATTAAGACCAATCAGGACACCTATGATGCTTAGCGTGGAGACCTGGCCCCTCACATTAGAAATGCAAAGGCATGCCTCCTTTCTAGACACTTATCAGGAAGAAGAAATCTTACTTATTTTTTATCGTATTTCTGAGCTTCCACGAAAAAATACATGTGGCAGATATGATTACTAAACTTTTCCAAGAGGGCGACTGGAACACTCTATCAGTATTAGCCAGATACAGATCCTCCTGACTTCCTCCATAGAGCGCCATGGCAGGTCAAAACCCTCAGTGGGCAAGCATCACGAATGGAAGTAAAGCCTGAAGTGCCTCAGTGAGGGGCAGCCACGGACCGAACAACCAGGCCCCCATCAATGAACTAATAGGCTCCGCAAGAAATGGAGGCGAATGTCAAGATTGCCAAAAGAGCTAAACTGCTTCCTTACCCAATTCCAGTAAATCCTAACTCGGATTCCGGTCTGGGTGGCAGGGAGAGGTCAAATACCGTTAGTGTTTTTCTATCCCAAGTAGAACACATCGGGCCAAGTCCTCTACTGTGCGTGGACAATCAAACCAAGAGGAATCCAGTATCTGGTCTTCAACTCTCGATAGAGAATTGAACATTTCTTTTGTAGGGTTCTGAATGCTTCATCCCAATACACCAAGAGAAGCTCACAGCATCAAGGGAAATGATCGAAATCTATTACCTAAACAAGAGCTTTTGCTCATCGCGGCCAAACGCTTACTGCATCGTCAAGCCATCCGCCACCTCACCAATATGTTAGGCCGCCTTCATTCAGCCGAAATCGCCTATATCATTCAGCAGTTAGATTACCCTGAGGAAAAACGAACGACTTTTGATTGTTTGCCAGATGATGAGACTCGCGGACAAGTGCTGAGCGAGATAGACCTAGAAACCGGCTCCCAAGTCGTCATGAACCTTTCTTTTTCCCGAGTGGCCGATATCCTGCGCTGGTTAGGTCCTGACGACGCAGCTGCTATCCTCAGAAATTTCCCAGAAGAACAACAAAAACAAATTCTTTCTTTAATGAATCGTGAAGACTCTACGGAAGTCAAAGATGTTCTGAAATACGAAGAAGGCACCGCTGGAAGTATCATGACAACAGAGGTGTTTTTCTTGCCGGAAAACAGTACCGTTAGTGAAGCCATTCGCCAACTCCAGGAAGCCACAGAAGCGGAGACGGTCTTTTATATCTATGTGACGGACAAAGACGAACATTTAACCGGAGTTCTATCATTACGTCATTTATTGACTGTTCCTGGCACGTCAACTCTTCAGAGTATCATGACACGCCAAACCATCACCGTGAATCCCGAGACGGATCAAGAAGAAGTCGCCCGCCTTGTTGCAGCCTATAATTTGTTGGCGGTCCCGGTTGTCGATCATGATAAAACCCTACTAGGAATCATTACAGTCGACGACGTTATTGACGTGATCCGGGAGGAAGCTACCGAGGACATGCTCAAAATGGCAGGGGCCCCGGAAGAGGGAGCGTCCCTTCATTCTTCAATTCCTCAAGCCACTTTCGCCAGATTCCCCTGGTTATTTACAAATCTGATGGGGACATTCTTGTCCGGGGCGTTACTATGGTACTTCCGATTCACCCTACAAGAAGTTGTGGCTCTGGTAAGTTTCATTCCTGTCGTGTCGGCCATGGGAGGAAATGTTGGACTTCAAACCTCCATGTTGGTGATCCGCGGGTTAGCGACGGGCCAGATTAGCCAACGCGACCTTTCACGAGTGTGGGTACATGAGCTAGGGATTGGTCTACTCCTGGGCTTACTGTCGGGTACTTTGGTCATGGGCGTCGGCTGGATATGGCACCAGGATTATTTACTGGGATTAGTTGTCGGCATCTCGCTCCTTTTGGCGTTTCTTGTGTCGACCAGTCTCGCTTCATTAATCCCCATCTTGTTTTATCGAATCAAGATAGATCCGGCCATCGCAGCTGGCCCTCTCGTGTCCACCACCATGGATATCGTGGGCATAGCTATCTATCTCACTTTAGCCACGACACTTCTAATCTACTTAGTCTAATGACACCTCTTTCTACCTACCCCGTTCTCTAGCCGAACCAACACCTCCCCTTACCTGTTCCTGGCAATCCCACTCTGTGGTAAAGATGTATTCTTTGACCGCATTCTTCGGCTCGACTCCAAAGCCATTTCCCGAAATCGTAAAATTTCACACTTTTTAGTCTTTTCATGTCATATAATAATTGCCCTTGCCAAATCTGATAACTTGGTCATGTGCAAGAGATAGAGAAATGCTTGATAAGACTCCGCGTCAAGGTGACCATAGATCCTTTCTGTCATCAGAGAACTTGGGCTGGCAAGGAACAATTCGCCAAACGGATGAGCAAGAAATCAAATTCCAAATCCCGTCGCGTTTTCAAATTCCTGAGAATATTGGCGTTCTTATCTCCCCACGAGTTTTCACTTCTACCTATTACGACTCTGAACAACATCGGCTTGGGCGTCTGGGACTAACACTTCGAAAACGAGTTGAACGAGGCTGCGGAGTCTGGCAATTAAAAATTCCAAACGGTAAATATCGGATCGAACTGGAGGTTACCTCTGGAAGCCGGCGCATTCCTGATCAATTTTTAGAACTTTTGATTGCCTTTTTCAGAAATCAGGAGGCGATTCAATTGGGAAAACTTCGAACTTGGAGAACGGGAAGGCTTATACAGGACGAGGACAAGTTCGTTGCCGAAGTGACATTGGATTCAGTGGCTCTCTTACGAGAAAATAAAATTATCTCTCGTTTTCGGGAAATAGAACTAGAACTGAAAGAAGGAAAATTTGATCACCTGACCTCCATTCGAAAGTTATTGCAAAAGGCTGGGGCAAAACCGAAATCATTACAGCCTAAAATATTTCAGGCTCTCCAACTCCCTTATCCCTTAGCCAACCCGCAAGTCAAGCCAACCGCACCACCTACTGAACATATTCGCGCACGACTGCAGGTCCAATTTTTTCAAATGCTCATCCATGACCCTGGCACCCGATTGGGTCGGGATAGTGAAGCCCTGCATCAGATGCGGGTCGCAACGCGTCGAATACGAGCATTGTTTCGCACTGTTCGCACCTTTTTCGAACCGGAATGGACGAGAAATATCAGACAGGAAGTAGGTTGGATCGGTTCGCTTCTGGGAGAGGTGAGAGATTGGGATGTATTGATGGAATCTTTAGAGAAAGAAGGTCTCGACCTGCATTCACAGGAAAAACGAGCTTTCCGACTGATTCTGAAAGCCTTTCAGGACGAACGATCTCTGACTCGAGACCGCCTACTGGAAGGATTACGAAGCGATCGATACCTTGATCTATTGAACAGTCTTGAAGATTCCCTGGCCCATCTGCCATTTCAATCAGGTCATCCTTCTATGGTTGATCTTGCAGGAAAAGCGTTTGCCAAGCTTGAGAAATATGTGGAGTCTACACAATGTCGTTTCCCCAAACAGGAGTTGCATCACACCCGCATTTTGGTTAAACGAGCCCGATACACCGTAGAATTGGCTGAGCCCTTTCTCCAGAAACATACCAAGCGATTTCTTCAGCAAGCCAAATCATTGCAAGAGGTGTTGGGACAACACCAGGATGCTTTGGTCGCAGAACAGCGACTCTTATCACATCACACACCCACGCGGAGCCACAGAGTGGCTTTTATCAAAGGCATCCTGGTTGAACGCTTTCGACATCGACAAATAGCCACATGTCACAAGCTTCCTCAACTTTGGAAGAAACTTCAAAAAAGTGGGAGAAAATTACCAAAATAAGGAGGAGACCCTCTTTCCTTTAATGGAACTCCCCAAACTGCTTCTGCCCTAAAATAGATCTTTGTTATAATAAAGCGTTAAATAGGAAAATTCTCCTTCAACACAGAGTTCACCCCTTACCGTAAGGACACTCACGTCATGGCCGGTCTTCCCGATACCAAAACGTCTGCGCCTGTTGAGCTCATTCACAACCTTGATGACCCCAAGCTTTATCTCAACCGGGAATTGAGCTGGCTTGAATTCAATAAACGCGTTCTAGAGGAGGCTGAGGATCCAATTAATCCGTTGTTAGAGCGCGTCAAATTTCTAGCAATTTTCTTCAATAATTTGGATGAATTTTTCATGATCCGAATTTCAGGCCTCCGTGAACAATTATCCAGCGGCGTCCAAGAAGCCTCCTTGGATGGAACGAGCCCGTCAACACAGTTGGGGAACATTCGTGATTACCTGTTGGAAAGTTTTGGACGAATATTACGATGTTGGAAAGAAGAACTACTCCCTAATTTATCGAAAGTCGGCATCCATATCCTGCCGTATAAAAAAGTGAAGCCCAAACAGCGAGCTTTGCTCCGAAAGTATTTTCGAAAGGAAATATTTCCTGCCCTCACACCCTTAGCCTTTGATCCAAGCCACCCGTTTCCGCACATTTCCAATCTCACCTTAAATCTGGCAGTCTATGCCAACGATCCAGAACGTGGGGAATGCTTCGCTCGCCTCAAAGTTCCAGCACTGTTTCCCAGACTTATCAGAATTCCTGATGAGCAACAAGTCGTTGATGACCACCAACTCGGTCTAGAGAGTGAACATAGCAGCACAAATTTTGTCTGGCTGGAAGATATTATTTCTGCCAATCTGGATCTATTATTCCCGGGGGTCACCGTACATGCGGCCTATTACTTTCGAATTACGCGCGATGCGGATTTTGAAATCGAAGAAGATGAAGCCGGCGATCTCTTAGCGGCCATTGAAGAACAAATTGATCTTCGACAATATGGATCTGTCGTACGGCTAGAAATCGATCAACGCACACCAGATTTTATTAAAGATATTCTAGTTCGGAATCTCAACTTAGCTCCGTATCAAGTTTATACCTACAATTTTCGTCTTGGCATGTCGAACCTCATGGAGTTATCCAGCATTGAACGTAGTGACTTGAAATTTCCTCCGCTCCATCCCAAGATGTTAACAGAACCTGGATCTAAGGAGTCGTTGTTTTCCATGATTAAGAAAGAAGATATATTCCTTCATCATCCTTATGACAGCTTTTCCCCAGTTGTCGATTTCATTCGGGAGGCTGCCTTAGATCCACAAGTCTTAGCCATCAAACAGACGCTTTATCGGGTCGGCTCTAACTCACCTGTTGTCGCTGCCTTAATGGAAGCTCGACAAAACGGCAAACAAGTGGCCGTCCTCCTTGAACTCAAAGCTCGTTTCGATGAAGAAAACAATATTGAATGGGCCAGAAAATTGGAAGATGAAGGCGTTCACGTCGTCTATGGTCTTCTCGGACTCAAAACTCATGCGAAGGTCTGCATGATCGTGCGACGAGAACCAGACGGCATCTATCGCTACCTTCATTTAGGCACAGGAAATTACAACCCCACCACGAGTCGTATTTATACCGACTTTAGTTTTTTCACGTGCGATAAGGTCATGGGAGAAGATGTGAGTGATCTCTTTAATGCACTCACGGGATACTCCAAAAAAGACAGGTACGCCAAACTCCTAGTCGCACCAGGAGGGATTCGTAAAGAAATCATTGCTCGCATTGACCGTGAGCTTGAACGACAACAAGAGCATAAGGATGGCTACATCATATTCAAGATGAATTCGTTAGTGGACAAAGAATGTATCCTAGCACTATATCGGGCATCACAAACCGGGGTAAGAATCCATTTACTCATACGAGGAATGTGTGGACTGCGGCCTGGCTTACCTGGGGTTAGCGAAACGATTACTGTGACTTCTCATGTAGGTCGATTTTTGGAGCATTCTCGCCTGTATTATTTCCGAAATGGTGGGGATGATGAAATCTTCATCGGAAGCGCTGATCTGATGGCACGAAACCTGGACCGACGCGTAGAAATCCTCTTTCCAGTCGAGAATCCCAACCTTCGTAAATTTATTGTAGAAAATATCTTAACGCCCTATCTGTGTGATAATAGTCAAGGACGTCGTTTGGAATCTGATGGCACGTATACGCGGATCAAGCCTTCCCAGGAAGAGCCGGTCTTCCATGTCCAAAATGAGTTTGTCTCGCAGATAAAAGTCAAGGCATAGAATGCTAGATGGATTCAGAGAATTTTTTATCTTCCAAGCTAGAAGCCACGATCAATTTTATTGGCATTCTGTGTCGAACCACTCCGATCCCAAAAAGACCATTTCCAGTTGCCACAATGTACACATATCATCGAGTGTATCCTGCGTCCAAACAAGCCCGCAACAACGACAGCGCGTCGGAACGAGAGGAGAAAATCATGATTGAATAGACAATTTCTCGATCTCGTCTTTTTGTATTGAAGAGATTCTACCCATTTCTTACCCCCCTACTTAAACAGACTTCTTTCTACTTTCTCATTGTCTAGTAACGGCCAACGTCGATGAAGAATATCTCTTATTTTTTCTGATCGGTTAAAAAACAATGACCAGAGCTGCTGTTGCTGAAAAATAGGTTCTGTTTCATCTTGTTCCAGTAATTTGTTTTCAGATATTTTTCGTGTCATGATCCACTTCAGCATCATTCCTTCCTCCTATAGTGAGATGTTCACGAATCAAGATTTCTTCCATGAACAATCATAGGCCAGGAACATGTCATGTAAATCACACGGCTGTAAAATTGGAGTTACGAGACCGAGGAAACTAGGACCAAAGAATGGCGTCAAGCAATGATTTTATAGCAGGGCTTGAAGTTGTCTTGATAGATTTTCATGCGACGTTGATTCACAAAAGATTGAAGGAGTTCATCCAAGAGTTTCATGATAGTGAGATCGCCATGAATGGTGAACGGCCCGTCTTTCTCGATGGCATTCAGTG
>JAJDBQ010000076.1 GCA_029261255.1 Nitrospirales bacterium | reverse complement strand
GACCTCCACATCGGGATGATACTGTTGGATTTGCGGTAATTGCTCCTGCACAAAGAGCTTGATTGCCCCCCGCAAAATTCGTCGTCGATACTTAGGGATCCACACCACATGATATTGATGCTGATACGCTCCATGGGCACTGAGCCGAACTTCCATGCGCCAGTGTCATCCAAAAGCCCTCATGTGGCAAGGAGTCCCCCGCTTCCAGCGGGGAGCGCTTTCACCCACGGGCTTACGCCACGTGGTCCTCCGCGCTGGCTTTGATAGCCGTCATTATCGTGTTACTGTACCCAAGAATGAGGATCTCGTCCATGAATACGGCGTACACACGCTTTAACCATCTCGCCTTCCTCATCAATAACTCCACCATTTCACGATTGTTGTCTACAGAGTTGAAATGACTGCCCAAATTTTGTCAGGCTAGAACAGCTTCTGAATCGTTTCTCTCCCTATACTTTCTTATCACATATGAACATCATTCAACATCCTGAATACGTGTGGTGGCTCCTCGCGAGCACTCTAATTGGTGGAGGACTTGCGTGGGCAGTAAGTTCGCTTTTTCATCGTAGTCAACGATTACACGCTCTCAAAACGCTTGAATCCCAACTCGTCGCGAGTACCGTCCAAGGAGAAGACCTTCGCACCCAACTCAAAGCCGTGCAACAAGACAGCCAGGATCTTCGCCAAGAGCTTCGACTCATGGAAGTTGCAAAAGTGTCAGCAGAAACGAAATTAGTGGGCAGTCAAGAACACTTCGAATCGCAACGAAAGATGTTGGATGAGACAAAAATCACCTTATCAGATACGTTTCGGTCCTTGGCCTCGGAAGCCTTAGCTGGTAACAATCAAGGGTTTTTGGCGTTAGCTGAGGAAAAATTCAAAGCACTGAAGGATGAGACAGCCGTCGAGCTCAATCATCGCCACTCGTCACTAGAAGCTTTATTAAACCCCCTCTCTGAATCCCTGCGTACCTATCAGCAAGAAACCAAAGATTTAGAAGACAAAAGACTTCGTGAATTTAGTTCGGTGAGCGAACAATTGAAACATGTGGCCACAACCCAATCGACCCTCCAACAGGAAACCTCCAAGCTCGTGAATGCATTACGCTCTCCTCACGTTCGAGGCCGATGGGGTGAAATCGCCTTACGCAAGACAGCAGAGTTAGCTGGCATGTCGGCGTATTGCGATTTCCATGAGCAGGAAAGCGTGGCCACTGAAACTGGTCGTCTACGCCCTGATATGGTCGTCAAGCTGCCCGCCGGGCGAGACGTCGTTGTGGATTCGAAAGTGCCGTTGAGTGGATTTCTTGACAGCTTGGAAGCAACGACCGATGAAACTCGAGATACCGCCTTACGACGCCATGCCACCCACGTCAAAACCCATATCCGCCAACTCGCTGCTAAAGAATATTGGGATCAATTTCCTTCGGCGCCCGAATTCGTCGTCTTATTCATTCCCAACGATTCTTTTTTAGCAGCAGCAGCCGAACAGGACCCATCACTCATCGAGTCCGCATTAACGCAAAAAGTTGTCATCGCCACACCCACCACCTTCATCGCATTATTGCGAGCGATTGCCTATGGCTGGCGACAAGAACAGGTTGCGGAAGGGGCACAACGGATTAGTCTGCTAGGGCAAGAATTGGCTGAACGAATGGGTACGCTAACTGAGCATTTTTCAAAAGTGGGCCTTGCCTTAGGACGTGCAGTCGAATCGTACAATGCAACGGTCACATCATTAGAACATCGCATTTTACCGTCAGCTCGGAAATTCCAACAACTCGGCGTCAATCCACGAAAAGGCATTCCTGATCTTCAACCCTTAGAACAAAGCCCAAAAACGCCCTCTGAAGTCACCCCCTCCACAAATGAACACCCCCCTCAGCTCTAAATCAGGTTTGGCACTGGAAAACGACTAGTTCTCCCGAGAAAGAGAATACCGAAATCATCCACCTGTGGACTCCTCGGTCCCTTGGCTCCACAAGGGCTTGACCATTTTTATAATTGCGCTATCCTTAGATAAAGAGATAATTCCTCTACACCACATTTCACAAACAACTTTCGAAGGAGTAGGAGGAAATGAGGAACTCGTTAATGAGCACAACACGGATAATGGTAGAATTTCGTCAACCGACCGAGGTCGATACAAACCAGACCAACAGGAGTACAGTCGTCACATGGCTGTTGACCTTCTCCCTCTTCCTCAGCCTGTTTTCAAGTGGTTTCCTCAGTTTATTCTGGGTGTCCTCAGCACAAGCTTCCTCTCATCATGCAAAACTATTAGAAATCGCCGTTCCTGGAGACAGTATCCCGAAGACCCTGACCTTTCCTGTGTATTCCAAAGGATCTATCGAATATTTTAGTGCGGGGTTAGGGAAGGAAGAACGCAGCCTACCATACCCGCCGTTTGCACTTAAGTTGATCTTTGTTCAAGGTGAACGAGCCTATTTAGCGGGTGTCACCGTCAACATTTTGAAAGATGATGGAACGCCCCTACTGATGATTCCTGGAGGAGACGTTGATGGGCCATGGCTCTTTATCAAGATCCCGACTGGCAAGTATATGGTCAGTGGAACCGACTCCGCAGGGTCCACAATAAAGAAAACAATCACTGTCGCATCTAATGGCCAAACCGTGATACATTTTCGTTTTCGCTGAAACGCGCCTCATCGTCATTAAAGCGAAATATCCTCCCCCATCTTCTCCTCAGCGAGAAGCCTGTAATTAGACAAAGCCGAGCTCGTCACTCACATAGCTCAATTCTATTTCACGTAGGTGTGATTACATACAATGACCGCATTTTCTTTTATTTTATGAATAATTCATGTTGATTTCATTCAATTAGTATCGGTTCATGCAACGCACTATCTTTAATTATGAGGATTTTTTAATATTGGCTTAACCTTGACTTAAGAACTAAAAGCTATATCTAAAGATATCACGCACGATCTTTTTTTGAATTTGAACTACTAGGAGAAAAACATGGGAGACCTCGGCTTACAAAAAAAATCAACTGGTGGACGCGGAACCACAAAGCGGCCCCTCAAAGCAGAGCCGGTTCCCACTATAAAAAGTGCACCACCTGTGGAATTGCAAAAATCACAAACCTCAGATGCCTGTACGCGATGCGGAGGCTTATTAGTTTCTCATTGGTGTATGAATGTCAATTACGATGCCGGTGGGATGGAAATCCTCACCAAGCGGTGCTTGCAATGCGGTGAGGTGATTGATCCCGTGATTTTGGAAAATCGCCAACATCCGGAACGCGAAGCTATGAAGAAAAAAACGCGTCCATTATTATCAAGACCTTTAGCGTCATCCAAGAGTAAAAGCGCTGGCATGAGCTGTAGCCCTGTCGCCTAAGCGACTCACACTGACTCATTGCTCGACGCTTTTTGGACCACCCACAAGGATGAGCTGGAATTTGCACCCTGAGGATACACAGACTGATTAATTAGCAAGTCTATCCTCCCCAGGATAATCTCAGGCCGTAATTTCCCCTCGTTCTTGTGGGTCCCTATATTCGGCTTGTCGTTAAACCCCCGGTTATACTCTCGCGCATGTGCATAGCTTCGCTAAGCGTTTCCGCATAACCCACTTCCTGAACTTCTTCCCTCAACGTTCCAATGAAACAAGCGATTGTCGGCTTTCACCAGGATGACCAAGAAGACTGGGTCGCTGATCTACGTTGTGGACACGGTCAGCACGTCAGACATAACCCACCTCTCAGCTCACGCCCATGGGTCATCACAAAAGAAGGAAGACAATCATTTATCGGCTCGACCCTCCATTGTAAAAAATGTGACGAACCAGAAGAGGCTGAACCTTCATCATCTCTCAAGCAATGATCAAGTTGTCTCATTTCAAAGACATGAAAGATTAACGACAAACGTTCCCCAATTTGGTGAGACAACCGGACCATCCCTCCTGATGTTTTTCCCGTGCTTCCTCGGTAGGAAGTTGTGCATGCGTGAGTATCAATTCTGTACCTGTTTTCACTTGATGGAACTCTACCGTCACGAGCGTCTCAGGGATCGGATCATCAGTTCCACCTCCACAGTCTCCACCTTCTTCCCATGCCCAGGTAAACACCAACAGGGATGGTCGCTGAATTTTTCGATAGACCCCACCAGCCGTATGAGCTTCACCAGATGGATCTTTAATTTGAATTCGATATCAGCCACCCACGAAAAGATTCACTTCCGCCAACGGTGTCGTGAACGAATCTGCTGGGGCAAACCATTGCATTAGGGCCTTGGGGTCCGTCCACGCTTGAAAGACGGCTTCCGGGCTTGCGGAGTAGTTGCGCGTAATTTGGAGGGAACAGCTTGCTGGAGAATTGGATTTTTCCATGATGTGTGCTCCTTAGGATGAAGGTCGGCTGATGCCGGTTGAAGATACTGCCCTAATGAATCCAATTGTGTATTCCAAAATACCGTGTACTGTTCAATCCACTGATTGGCCTCTCGCAATGGCTCAACACTCAATTGACAACGGTGTATGCGTCCTTCTTTCAGACGAACCAGCAAGCCAGCATCTTCAAGAATCCGAATATGCTTGGAAATCGCTGGCAAGGACATAGGAAAAGGCTGCGCAATTTCTGTCACCGTCGCCTCACCCATTGCCAAACGCTGCACAATCGCTCGCCGAGTAGGATCGCCTAACGCTGAAAATATTCGATCAATTCCTACCACATAGTTAACCATTTGGTTAAGTTTATGGAAATGTGAGAAATGTTGTCAAACGCTTGAACACCTTCATGCTTCACTCATGGACCTGTTGAAAAAAGTCGCCAGCCTTCGCGCTCACCGCTGAAGCCAGCTTTGGAGCGTGGTATTATTCAACACTCCCTCATGTACTCCTCGTCATAGCCATTTCACATTGCAGACAAGAATCATATATGGAATAGTGCCCTATGCTTGGATTTTTTGCGGTGACATTCCTTTTTGGACTTCTCAGTATGACCTCAGTATGGGGGATGGATACCCTTCAAGACAGACACAACAATTTATCTCTGCAAACTTCCCGAATCCTTCAGAACATTGAAGAACTGAGCAACGAAAGATTCAATGGACGACAGGCCGGAACCTATGGCGGTGAGCAATCGGCTCGTTTTGTGGCAACTCAGTACAAAGCCATGGGATTGCTACCTGTTATACCAGTCACCCATGAACCATCTGGTCTCCAATGGTTTCAAGATTCCCCTTTAACTGGGAGGCACATTCTTTCCCCCACGCTGGTCAACATTTTTCCTACCCAGAATCCAGGCCAACACCAGAGTTCTTCCTTACAAATAGGGAAAGAATATCTCCCAATCTTGGATTCTCCAGCCGTCAACCTGACGGCCCCAATTATCTTTGTTGGTTATGGAATCAGCGATCCAGCACGAGGAGTTGATGACTATCGCGATGTGAACGTTAGCAATCGAACCGTATTATTCTTACGGGGAAAACCTTCTAGCTATTCAAGGTGGATCACCCTTAAAGAGAAAGTCCAAACGGCTCAAGAAAACGGTGCAGCAGGGTTTCTGACAGTGACTGGTCCATTGCTCAGTCGTTATGAAAAACGAAAAGGCCTAGGACAAATCCCCTTAGCCATCTATTCTTCGACACCAGACAAGCGCCTTATACCAGGAATATGGATCAAGGGGGAAACGCTGGACCAACAGCTTTTAACCATTCAGGAATCATTAAAAAACCTGCAACACCAAGCCAACACCAATCCTGGTCGAGTGAGTCGCCCGCTTCCGCTCGTGGTTCATCTCGATTGGAAGACTCAAGAAGAATCCGGAGCATTGAGGAATGTGATTGGCATGATAGCCGGGAACGATCCCATCCTTCGCGATGAGATGATCTTGATTGGAGCCCATCGTGATCACTTTGGAGCACAAGCAGGCTTGATGTTTTCTGGAGCCGATGATAACGCCTCAGGAACTGCGGTGATGTTAGAAGTGGCAAAGCATTTCACGGAAGAAGGGAAAGGCCCCAAACGCTCGATTCTCTTTGTGTCATTCGATGGAGAAGAACGAGGATTACTCGGATCCAAACACTATGTCAACAATCCAGCCCGGCCATTGAATCAAACGGTGGCCATGATCAATCTGGATCATGTCGGAGTTGGGAATGGAACATTGACGGTAGGAGTCACACACTCTGATAAATTAATCGCCCAAGAAGCTGCCAACCTCGTTGGCTTACGAGAAAAGATCAAAGTCTATGGATACTTTCCCGGAGGGGATCATGTGCCATTTCACAAAAGAGATGTCCCAACAATTACTATTGTCAGTGCGGGCGTTCATCCTCATTTTCATCAGCCATCAGACACGTCGAAAGAAATCGATCCCAACATTGTTTCAACAGCGACGAAGTTCGTCATGTCCCTAGTCAATCTTCTCGACAATCCATCCTAATAAAATTCACCAACCCGTTTTCCTGATATCAATCACAGAAAGTTCTCTACCGTTGTTGATCGCAAGATTATTGTCTCTGATGCTTCACAGAGAGAGACGTCCTAACGGACGTCTCTCCCACTTCCCTCAGCTTCTGAAAGTTACCACCCTTAATTCTTGACCTTTTCTACTTTCGTTTCTTTAATCACTTCGATTTCCAAGATAAGTTGGACCTCATCGCTCACCATCAACCCACCATTATCTAATAGCTTACTAAACTTCATGCCAAAATCTTTACGGTTCATGGTGCCTTCAGCCGTAAACCCTGCACGAGTATTTCCCCAAGGATCTTGCGCCACGCCATTAAATGTTCCAACCAAGGTTAATTCCTTAGTGATTCCTAACACTGTGATATCACCGACTGCCGTATAATTATCACCTGATTTGGTATAGCTTTTCATTTTATACGTCATCGTTGGAAAAGTTTTCGCATCAAAAAAGTCAGCACTTCGCAGATGATCATCTCGCTTTTGATGATCCGTCGTCACTGAGGCCGTTTGAATCACTGCTTCAAATTGTTTAAATTCCTGTTTTTCAACATCCATCTCCACTGTTCCGGAATACTCCGTAAACTTACCTTTAGTTTTAGACACCACCATGTGAACCACTTGAAAACCAAGAGTCGTATGATCCTTATCTAAGTTCCATTTGGCCATTTCCGCAACAGCACTCGATGCCAAACCGCCACTCAAACACCCGACTAACCCAATACACATCGCCCAGGTCATCATTCTTCGCATTACATCACCTCCTATAACAATTAATGAAACACCGATACAGATTGGGAATGATGAAAAAATCCACCAGCCTTCGCCAAAGCTACGGCTGAAAGGCTAGCGGTTCCATACCTGCCGAAGCAGCTTCGCGCAGGCAGGTCGCCATTTTGCCGTGTTCACGTACTAGCAGTACGCTCCGCGCGCCAAAACTGCTTTGGCCTTGCTGAGTAACTTCTTTGAGCATTCCCATTAGCTATTACACCACAATTTCCTGCAACATCTACGATGTTCTCTTTTAGAAAAATTCAACAGCCTCAGATTCTAACCGTTTATTGCTTGATTCACATGACGATCCATCACTCCTATGTCTCACAGCACCTCTTGAAGAAATTTTTCAATCGTTGGCACCAGAGTTTCACTATCTTGATATCCATGCATAAGTGGAGAGACCGATTGCCCTGAACGGCCAAGCAATGTTGGATAGCCATTCACACCTAACTGCCGCGACTGATCAAATTCCTCCCAAACTCGTTGCCTTGTTTGCGATTTCTGAAAGGCCTGACGAAACTCCAAAGCATCGATCCCCAAAGTCATCGCTAACTCTTCAAGGACTTCAACTCTCGTCACGTCAGCATTCCGAACGTAAAAAGCCTCTTGAACATGTGCCAAATATTCCCATTCTTTTCCTGGCATGAGTTGTTTGGCCACCAGCGTCGCACGTGAGGCTGGCTCAGTATCATAGGTAAACGTCGACGCCATTTGAAAGTCGAAGTTAAATGGCTGAGCTGTTCGCTTATGCACTGCCTGCCAATGCTGCAAAATATAGGCACGCCTGGATTCATCAAAGCGCTCCGTGTTCCCAGGTCGTAGTCCGCCTAACATCAGTTGAAATGTAGCCTGCTTCTCATACCGACGTCTGATATCTTTCAAGACCGGGGAAAACCCCCAACACCAGGAACACATAGGGTCAGCCACATAGATGAGAACTCTAGAGTCGCGAATGTGTTCCATTATAACGAACGCTTGTGGGTGACGATCACATGTTCCTTGGAATTCGGTACGTCAAAGATTTCGCTCTGACCAAACCCTGAATGACTGAACATTGTCTCCAGTTCCTTAAAGGTATAGGCATCCCCCGCAGGAGTGGTCGCCAACATCACCAATGCGAAGTCAGCCGAGGCCGGACTCACTCGATCTTCATTGGGGACAAACTCTAGGGTGATCACTAACCCGTGCTCGTTAAGGACAGGATGTAATTTACGCAACAATCCTTCACACGTCTGCGAATCAAAGTGATGAAGGAAATTGGTTAAGAGGATGACATCATAGCCTCCTTGATACTCAACCTCAAAGGCATTCCCAGGTAAGGTACCATAGCGAAGCTGCACGCCTGCAGCCTGGGCTTGTTCTTTGGCCACCTCAAGCACATTTGGCCAATCTACAGCCACAATGTTGGCTTTAGGGAATCGCTTGGCTATCTCAATACCAAAGATCCCATGTCCAGCAGCAATGTCCAACACGTGTGTCACTGGTTGCTGCTGGGAAGCGACATACTCGGCAATCCATTTAGCCGAAGGCATCATCATCGGAATCATCGCTCTTGCAAATGTGACCCACTCTGGATGTTCCTCAGTCGTCGTCCCCTGATCATCAAGAGCTGTTCCACCTGTTCGCACGGCCTCGGTCAGACACCGAAAGCCGTCGTATAAAGGCGGGGCTAACATGAATTCTACTGTCCCTCCGACATAAGCCGGTGAGGATTTCGTTAAGAACATTTCCGATTCTGGGGTCAATTCATACCGCGTTCCATTCTTATGCAACAACCCCAGCATGGTTACGGCATCAGCCAACATCCGGATCCCACGTTCAGAAGCCTGACAACGTTTTGCTAAGGACGAAAGCTCATGATTTCCCTCTTGAATGGCCGTAAACAATTCGACTTCAATGGCTGCCTTTAAAGTGGCCGTGCGTTGGTGCCCATTCAGTATTTCAAAAATGGATACGGGAGATGGTAATTCTTGTTCCATAATGATATCCCTTCAATTTTCATATCTATGTCACTGGGCTTCAAACACTTTCCCAGTCAACCGTCCTTCCACGCTTTTACTATAGGCCAAAGCCACTCTCCACCCGGGAACAGGAACATGCCCGCGAAAAAATGACCCAAGCTTGTCCATCGATTCTTCCAAGATACCAGGACTGACCACGTTAATACGTAGGCCACGAGGCATCTCGATTGAGGCCCCTAGCACAAATCCCTCAACAGCCGCGTTAATAGGCGTCACAGCAGCCCCGCCTGGTATGGGATCATGGCTCAGAATTCCACTCGTCAGCGTAAATGATCCACCGTCATTGACCCATTCCAACCCAAGCAGCACGAGATTCACTTGCCCCATGAATTTACTGTTCAGGCCAACAGTAAATTCTTTTTGAGTGAGTTGGTCCAAAGGACCAAAATGCGCATTGCCTGCAGTAGAAACCACAGCATCAACCTTGCCAATTTTTTGATACATCTGGCGAATGGAATCGCGTGAAGTCATATCCACTTGGACGTCTCCGCTTTTTCCACCCACCTTCACAATATCGTGACGTTGTCCCAACTCTTTTGTCACTGCACTCCCAATGGTTCCTGTTGCCCCGACCACAATAATTTTCATAAAAACCTCACCATGAAGAACCGCCAATAAAAATATCTAAAAATCTGCCTCTGGCTCCTCTTTCACGACTATATTTCACTTTGACAACTATTTCGTAAACGTATCAACATACCCGTCATAACAGTGATCTCTTCTTTAGTGAGAGCCCGTTCAACATAGGGACGCATGACATTCGCTTGCGCAGGGAACACTTTCCGATAGAGCGTCTCGCCAGCTCGGGTTAATCGAATATGGGTAGCCCGTCGGTCATGTGGTACGGCCAATCGCTCAAGTAATCCCTTATCTTCCAAGCGATCAAGAATGCCTGTGAGACTAGCTTTAGCCAGCAGCGTCGATTGCGCCAACTCCGCACACGTCATCCCCCTCGTTCCTCCAAGCTCGGCAATCACATCAAACTGAGGCGGAGTCAGCCCCGTTGAACGAATATGCCGATCCCCCACTTGAAAAAAGGCTTGATAGGCCTCCACTAGCGGACGAAGGATTTTCAAATAGGGATCATCTTTAAGATCAAAAATTTCCATATTAGTTTTCATATATATAGTTTATGTATATACTATTGTCAAGAAACCTATTTTCAACTTATTTAGGTAATCAGCTCTAGGCTCTAAGAGATGAGTTCTGTCGTAGATACTCACTCAAAGCAAGAGAATTCAATTGTTCCCTTATCTTTCTAAGAATATGGCTTTCACTCAAATCTTTTTGGAAAAGGCTCACGCAAACAGATTACCCTATTCACATGACAACCCAATTGAGTACCCATATGATTATCTTCAGGATCTTAATTGTCCATAACGGAATTTTAGACTCTCACACTACGAAGAGATTCTCAAGAACCTCATTGCATGCCGCAATCACACGCTCTCCTTCGTGCTTCCTTCTGTACCTGTTTAGATACTAGAGACTCACAATTCGATACTCGACAATAATCTTCTCTATACGATCAACCCGATCAATATTCACTCCACACTCTAACAATTTCACTCTTACATGCTGAATACACAACACTTTTACTTGCTAACGCCGATCAACTCCCCCTATTGAAAACACCTGGCATGTTCATTGCTCTCCGTTATTGATATTTATAACAGGTGAGGCGATAGAGAAAAAATCATAGCTAGATCGCTCACTATCTATTCATAAAGGAGGTGCATCATGTCACAATTAAAATCTGCTGGAATGTTTAGTGGTCAGGTATCCGAGGGCCTGGTCCTTATCGTTGATGATGAGTCTGATGTTCGAAAGGTCGTTCGCATGACGCTAGAAAAGGCAGGATACCATGTGATTGAGGCCGAAGATGGAAAGCAAGCGATCGAAGAGATTCGAAAAGAGGAACATGCGTTAACCCTTGATGTGATTATCACGGATATCCGCATGCCCAACAAGAATGGGATCGATGTGATTAATTTTTACAGAAAAGAATGGCCGAGTATACCGTTAGTTGTGCTCACTGGGTTCCCTGACATCGACTTTGCTACCGCGCTGCTCCAGGATGGGGTCATTGAATATCTTGTCAAACCCCTTGAAGGAGGGAAGCTACTCGCTGCAGTCAGCAAAGCCAGAAACCAACGACAGCTGCATAGCTTCGCTTAAGAGAGGAAACACGAGACGAAGATAAAAACCAGACAAGGAATACCCATACTCAACTCGGATGTGGCCAAGATGGCTCTACCATCAAGGCCGCAGGAACGATGAGTGGTGAGTAAATACAATGCATGAACACGGGCGCATTTCATTGAAAGCCGCTCTGCTCAAGAAGGCGAGTCTTAAATGAATATTCCAGCACAACGAGATCTTTTATGTTTCCGTGAGCCAAAAGATAACCATATGAACATGGATGCATTAGGAGGGCTGATAGTCGATGATTTGGCGTCTACAAATCCACCTTGCCAAGTAGAGCCGCTTGGCAAGGTGGATTCCAGATCCGATTTAAACCTTCTCCACGAAAACTCTCGTATTCAGGCCAAGTTATTTCAGGCCGAGAAGCTAGCTACCCTAGGTACTTTCGCCTCTGGGATCGCCCATGACATTAATAACCCCCTCTATGTCATGATTGGCTTTGCTGGAAATATTCTGAGTGAACAGGACTTCGAAGTCATTCGCGAACAAGCGCAAAGCATCGTCGATGCCGGAAAACGAATTCAAATGACATGCCGAAATATTACACAATATGCACGGGCAACGAATGGACGAGATCCCGTAAAAGTTGACGTCACCCACACACTTAACGAAGCGGTCAAGATTGCGCAATATGCCTCCGCGCTTCAAGCCCTTTCTGTCGTGAAACGCTATGATGCCTGCTCGCTCGAGGTACTGGCGAACCCCGAAGAGCTCTTGCAAGTCCTAGTCAATCTCATGACCAACTCTATTCAAGCGATGAAAGGGAATGGAACACTCACACTTTCATCTTGGGACCAAGATGATATAGCGAATATTTCGATTTCAGACACTGGTTGTGGGATTGCTTCTGAAAATCTTGAAAAAATCTTTCAGCCATTTTTCACAACGAAACCTTCTGGCGAAGGGACAGGATTGGGGCTCCACAATGTCAGAGCCATTATTAAAAAATACAACGGTAAATTATCCGTGGAAAGTCAGCTAGGAAAAGGAACGTCATTTCTCATTCAATTTCCCAAGGCTTCAATCCATTAAGTTTGACGGGAGGTACCTACCGACCATGGCATCTTAGTTGACTGTACTCGATTGTTCTCACTCTATCGGATATTAGCAACCAACAGATCAAAGCACTATCCTCAATTCCCCTCCATCTTTACGCCAAGACAAGCATGTTCACTTGTACAACATACTGAACATAATGGCGAATGATCATAAATGAGAAGCCTTACCGCATCGTCAACCAGCAGTCATTCTATCAATGATTAAAAAGGTTACGTGATGTAAATGCTCTCGTAGTCATCGCATGAAAACAGATGGCCATATCGAACATCTGCAAAACAGGCGATCGATCAATTTGCTATGACGATGGCCAGAAAACAGCGAGCCAGATTGTTGTCTGCAGAAGAGCAGTTGATTCTATGCGATGCTTAGTATGGGCAGGGAGATGAAGGGTATCTCCAGGAACCAGATTAATGAGTTCTTTGTGTCCTTCAAGTTCGACGAGGGCTTGTCCTGAGAGCACCACCACCCACTCATGCTCATCTTGGTCATACCAAAATCCCTGAGGGGAAGATTGGCCGTTGGAAATAATGCGCTCAATTCGAACGGCGGGCGTGCTCAACACCTTTTCAACTAATTCTTCTGAAAGAGATTTAGGGATATCTTGAAAAAAATTGAAGGGCCTTTTCTCCATTTCCTCAGAAAAACCTTCTTCAATCACCATCTTCTCTCTTACAACTACCGCACACCTTCACGTTGGTAACATTGCAACGCGCTCAAAAAATTCTTATTTGCAAGATTTGAGGCAATGGAAACGAGATATTGATCCATCGCATAGCAAAACGCACTTTCCTTCCTGTGACGGCACGGCTTGAGTGGCTGAGATGGATCAGTGAGTCCTTCTCGTGCCACTTTTTCAGCATGTGCACGTTCTTGTTCTTGCCTAGCTATCTCTTCCATAAGAAATGTAATCTGTTGAGCGAGCCCATCAGATTGGAAAATTGCCTCTGGAATAGATGCTTCCAGGGAAGTGAGCATTGCCTTTCGAAATGAAGCAGATTTGATAAATTGCAGAGCCTTATTCATTTTTGGCTGAAGCGAGGAGAGGTCGGTGGGGCATTGCTTCGCGGCTAAAGCCATCACAGCTGATTGAGTGGTCACTGGCAAGGAATCTTGGGCCAGAGAAATTCCCACATCACAAACGCTGCCATACATGAGAACAGCACTGATTCCAACTGCATGCACCAACTTGTTCAATGGCATAATCATCGGCTGCTCCGTGAAACCACATTCTAGGCTTGCATTGTATCAATACAATAGAACCTTGTAGCCTACATAATCAATTCGGCTAACCCATAGGCAGCGTATTCCTTCCCATTGTAATGGACAATTCCATGAACAATCCCCATGCCAAATCCACCAATCACCCAATTGCCCATCGCCTTGAGTTCTTTAATTTCTAAGCGCGCACGACCTGCAGCGGTTTTGCTAACCCAATTGAGACCCCAAGCGCTCGGCCATCGATACAAACCCCATGCTTGCTGATGATCCAAGAGTGTCACTTGTAACGCCTGAAGAGGTTCTGACTCCTCGCCAACGGCTAAAAATCCACTCACAGTTCCCACCAACGGCGCCATCATGTCACTTTCCTGTGAATGCACATAGAGATCACCTAGCCCTTCGATCCTCAGATACAGACCCTGAAAGTGTTTCCATAAACCCCAGTAGGTTCGTGAAAGACGATTAAATTCCGGCATCATGAAATATTCGTAAATCACCCGCCCCTTCAACGTTCGATCCTTCCACTGCAATTCTGCCGCAGCCGACCCCAGCCAATATCGACCTCCTTCGTGCTCACGTTCGAGTCGAATGGGAATGGGTTGAATGGTGAGTGTCAGATTATTGGGATGACTCGTAATCGACAGACCCGTCCGAGGCATGCCCTCTACTTGGAAAAACGAGGAAGGGGGGATTGTTGTTAACTCACGCGTAGAATTTTGGTAGGACCCAGAGCCTTCGAGCGAAATCCATCCCGCATGCTCATCATGCAACACAACAAAATGTTCCGCCTGCCAGGACTCCCCATCCTGACCACGATTATTATCCAAGGCGAACGCCACACGTCCGTGGCGATCTTCGCCCACAAAGGAGACATAATCCGACACGTACAAGAGTTCAGTATCAGGAAGAAAAATGGCTTTAGGAGGAGCAATGGAAGCATCCATCCCAAAGCCACTGGCAGGCAATATCGCCAACATCGCTCCACACAGGATGACAAGGGATGGAGCGCCGCAAACGACTGGTGTTTTCAGAAATTTCCCCTAGAACGGTGCAAACATAAGCAACAGGATCATGACAGTCCTCGCCAGACAAGGAATACTCAGTAGAATACGATTATTTTACGACAAAATGCCCTCGGCGATTTTCTTGAAAACACGTTTTCGTTTGATCGTGACAAAAAGGCTTTTCTTTTCCATAGCTCACAACCTGAAGACTTTCAGCCGGAACACCAAGATCTTGTAAGAAAGACTTAATAGCCTGAGCTCGTCGCTCTCCAAGCACTAAGTTATAGCTTTGCGTCCCTCGTTGATCAGCATGGCCTTCGACCACAATATTCGCTTCAGCAAATTTTTCCGAAAGCAACTGGGCATTGGCTTTCAATAAAACTCCTGCATCCTCTCGAATCTCAAATTGGTCAAAATCAAAAAAGATATCACTGAGCGCTCGTTCTAGTTCGGTCTCTTGAATGTCAAACTGTCCTGGATCCTGGGTCATCACTTTGGCTACTTGCATTGGTTCATCGCTGATCACGGGCTCTGAAATGATGGGAAGATCAACAATAGCTTCCACGTTTGAATCATCAAATTGAGAAATCTGTTCATTCGGAAAGGTAGGAATCTCTGAAGATTCAGATTCACCGAAAGCAGAAGGCATTTCCTCTTCTGGTTGTCCCATGTTCTGCCCTGATGTTGATGGCATCAATGAAGCAATCTGCTCTCCCGCGTCAGCAGGCTCAGAAAACGGAACATTTGTTGTCGAGAGATCTGATGTTTTTGATTTAGCAAAAATCTCAGTCGTGACCTCTGGTCGCGGAGCAGGAAGGGAAGGTGCTTCCACGGGAATATCCATTGCTGGGACATACGAAGGACCCTCGTCCTGAGTCGGCTCAAGTCCCGCGTCCTGCGTGACGGCGACGACTTCCTCAGGCGCAGCCTCCTCAACTACTAGCTCTGGTTCAACTTGAGTCACTGGCACTTTTGGCGTTTCATTCTTCGAAGCGGTTGTCGATTGCAACCGGGAGCTACACCCCGCGATTAAAGCAATCATACAGCCACTTACGACGCCCACTTTAACCGCCCGAAAAATCAATGACCCTATGAATCGTTGTGTCATACTACTCCTCCTACCTATACATAACTTTGAACATTAAAAAACAACAAATCCTACGACCCGTTCCTTCTCACACCCAAACTGTAAAAACTCCATTCTCAAGGAGTCAAGAATCGAGCAACGAGAATTTACACTTATTCAAATTACACATTGATGAGAAACATTAACAAGTAGAATACATTGGCTGTTCTACCTCAAAAGAACTACGAGAACACCAAATACTCAGCGGATGAGCATTCCGCATTCTGTCTATCAGATGTTCTAGCAATCCCACCCACGCTATCCGACATATTCTCAGCATGTACGTTCATCCTACACAAAAATCCCAGTACATTGGATTCACATATTCCGTAATGATAAGGCAACATGACCGACGCCATGAAAAACCCCATTACTCAATTTTCTCTCAAAAATCTCTGAAGGGAATGTTTCGATGTTGGCTAACCACTACATAACGGAAAACCCACAGCATTCCTCACGCCTGTCGATTGAAAAAAATAGGAATGGCCGGAGTTCAAGCTTGGCATTTAGAAAAATTTGAGTATGAAGCCAGTTATTCTAGCTATAACCACGAGGGGCAGGAAAGTTACTAAGCCGGATTCATCATAACCCACGCATGATCAAATAGATATAGTAGGGTAACAGACACGGACATACGAAATCTAGCGTGAATTGGATTCGAACTGACCATCCAACGGTTGCTGACAACCATAGCGAGAAGCTCTTCACCTTTCACATTTTTTGACGATTTCCATCCTAATGAGATCGACGCCCAGAGGTAAATAGAGGGGAAGCTCATCCCAATACGCTCAAGGCAATTGACTTTGCCTATTTTCAACCAGATTCCTCAAAATACGTAGCCATAACCCCAAGCCCCAAGCCATCACGATGGCCTAAAACTTACCCAAAGCGAATTTTGAGAATAAGGATCCATCCAGCTAACAATAGTGTGATGGCATTCGCAATCACCAAAGGCCAATCATGATTAATCAAGCCGTACGCACACCACAAGACAATGCCAGTGGTTAATACGGAGTACATCATCAATGAAATATCTTTCGTATGCTTCGTTTTGACGATCTTAATCGCCTGAGGGAGAAACGCCGACGTCGTACAGATACCTGCGAGATATCCCATAGTCGTCACCCAATCCATTTCAACGTCCTCCCATTTCTCAAGACATCACAAAAAATGCCTAATTCAATACTATAAAATTTGGCGGCACGAGCGTAGCCAAATGTCATGTACCTCAGAGCAATACCTACTCACTTCCCGGATTCGCTTTTCTCGTGACAGCCAACGAGCATGACTCCCTACTTTCGAAGATCATGCCCCGAGAACAGCTTAGTGCCGACGCCAGCACACCAACTGCTCTCATCTTTTTTCTCCATCACTCCTTGTCTACTTCTAAAACTTATCTCAATTCGTGATGAAGGCAAAACCCGACTATGCCTTAGACTTACTCCGCTTGAGGAAGGTCATCTTCTCAGGGTGAGGAGAACCGGCAGCTTGTGCGGCATGCTTCAAAGCATCCAACCGTTCAGCATATCGGTGGCCGGGCCGAATATGAGCTAAGACGCCAAACCCATCCAGCGCTTCGGTCACATGAGGTTGCATTCCAACAAAAAACAAGTGTTGTTTATGCGCGCGAATGATTCGCAGCATATCATCAATCGCTAACGCCGCCGTTCCATCGATCACCGGCACATCCGATAAATCCAAGACACAACTCGTAAAGTCCCTCAATCCAGGCGCCGTCTCAAGTCGCCGCACCATATTCTTAGCCGACCCAAAACTCATGGGACCATCCACATGAATCAACACAATCCTCCCTACGTTGCGTTCCATCACCACGGCTTCTTCTTCCGTCAGCGGTGACTCTTCATGCACATCAGTAATCACGGTCATATTGGCTAACTGTAAGTCAGCCATCTCCTTCACGAAGAGTAAGCTCGCCAACACCACACCCACTCCTACGGCAGTAATCAAATCGACAGCGACCGTAATCAAAAAAACGACAACCATAATGCCCACATCCGCTCGCGGAGCATCCCAAATATGTCGTAAGAACCGCCAGTCGATAATATCAGCGCCAACCTTCAATAAAATTCCTGCAAGGACGGCTAAAGGAATTTGTTCCGCTAATGGCCCTAACCAAAGTAAAGTGGCCAACAACACCAAGCCCATCAGCGCGCCAGAAATAGGAGTGCGTCCACCAGATCGAATATTCGCGACTGACCTCAAGGTCGCGCCGGCCCCTGGCAACCCACCAAAAAACCCAGCAACCATATTCCCAATGCCCTGGCCAATCAGCTCACGATTGGAATCATGTTGTGTGCGAGTCATATTGTCGCATACCAACGAGGTGAGCAAACTGTCTATCGCACCAAGCAACGCAAGGACACAGGCTCCTTCTATGACGAGAGGCAGCAATTCTATTTCCATCGTAGGAAAAAGAAACGGGGGAAAGTTGGATGGAATTGATCCAATGACGGGTGCATCAGGGAAAAACCAGATTGCTGCTGGGGTACAAACAAGTAAGGCCAGTAAAGGTGGAGGAACAATTTGTCCCACTGGCTTGGGCGTGAGGTACATGATGATTAACGCGATCGCCGCAAGAATGACGGCAGATACCATAGGTTGTGTGACAAATTCCTGAATACCGACAATATTCGGAATCACCCCTCCAGACTTAGCGGCGTGGCCGAACAGTGGTCCAATTTGCAAAATAATAATGATCGCGCCAATGCCACTCATAAACCCTGAGATGACCGGATAGGGCATGAGGCTGATATATCGTCCTATTCCCAAGAAACCCAATACGACTAAGCCTAGACCGCCAAGGATCACAGACGTAAAAACCAATTCTGGGGTACTGGCCATCTGCACCATGAGGCCGGCAAAGACCACAGTCATCGGTCCGGTTGGCCCTGAGGCTTGGGCTGGGGTACCTCCAAATAACGCGGCAAAGAACCCAACGAATATCGCGCCATAGAGACCAGCCTCAGCACCCGCGCCTGAAGCCACGCCAAAAGCAAGAGCGAGCGGTACCGCTATAACCGCAGCCACCACGCCGCCAAATATGTCACCTTTGATATTGTTAAAATGCAATCCGTGAATCAGCATATGCGATTACTTTCTTTAATAACCTTCAAGAGACGAGTTCGAAACACGTCTGACTGAAGGCGAAAAAGTTGAAGAAAGAATACGGCAAGTTGCACATGATAGGATTGACAATTATGCCTGACTGACTTATGGAATGAACACCTCAGCATCAATGATCTGGGATGCAGCAAAATATCAAGAAGAAAATTGATCTCGACCCATTCTTCATTAGAAAGGAAATTGTACGATGCCCACTCTTCTCACACAACCCAGCATCATTCCTCCCGTCGAAACCAAGCCTAAGTTAATTGGGGAATATGCCGGCCACGTCGCCACGAACAATGAGGCAGTCAGTATTGCCCGTATTGTCTGTCATCCCGGTTGAGCTGAAAATGGACAGCAGCCCGAGTTTGCAGAAACCATGGTCGTCTTAAAAGGGAAAATTCAGGTTGAGCACAAAGAGGGTATTATTTATTGTTGAAACAGGACAGGCCGTGACAAGTCATCCTGGAGAATGGGTACGATACAGTACACCGAAAGGGGCAGAATATCTCGCTGTCTGTGTTCCGGCGTTTTGGCCACAGACCGTTCATCGTGACCCAGATGATTGAAATAGCCAACATGGGAATGTTGAAAAAAGCTACCAGCTTCCGCGCTCGCCGCTGAAGCCAGCTTTGGCGCGCAAGCGGCCAAAGCTACGGCTGACAGGCTAGCGGTTCCATGCCTGCCGAAGGGGCTTCGCGCAGGCAGGCCGCCCTTTTGCCTTGCTCACGTACTGGTCGTACGCTCCGCGCGCCAAGCCTACTCCGCCGAAGTGAGCTACGAAGGCCGGGAACGGCTGTGGCCGTGCTCGATGACTTTATTGACCATTCCCGTCAGCTGCTGACAACACAATACCCTACAACATTGACGAGCGATGTTTGAGGAAAATTTATCAGGCCGAACAAGGTTGAAATAAGAGCAACAACTTAAAAGGAACAACTAGCCATGACCTTACGTGCCCATGCAGAGGCTCTCTATGAAGGTATGAGCTCATTGCTCGGAGAACACGATGCACAAGAAGTACAAACACGATTAGAGCGAGACCTGAGACACGTCACGCCTCAATGGAGTGAGGCTCTCCCTGATTGTCCTGGTTGGTATTGGTATAAACCACCAGAGATTGGGGAACCCCAGTTATTGTTGGTCGGGCATGGCCGAATTGATACGAAACTCATGGCGGATCTCGGCCCCCCAAATAATTTAGTGGATGTCCAGAGAATCAAAGGACAGTGGGCTGGCCCCATACTCCCGCCAACATAAAGCCGCTAGGCCAATGTCCCGAGGCGATGAGTCTTCTCGGTATTTAGTGATCTAATGATGCCATATCGATCACAAACCGAAACCGCACGTCTCCCTTTAGCACCCGCTCATACGCCTCGTTAATCTGAGAAATCGGAATGACTTCCACGTCTGAGGTCAGACCATGTTCTCCACAAAAATCCAACATCTCTTGTGTTTCTCGGATGCCACCAATTAACGACCCCACCAATCGCCGACGTCGAAGAATGAGGGAGAACCCACTAACAGAAAGCGACTCAGGTGAGGCTCCAACCAGAATATACGTGCCATCGGTTTTCAAAAGTTCAAGATGGGTATTTAAATCATGGGGAGCTGAAATCGTATCAATCACAAAATCAAACGTCCGAGCCAATCGAGTAAAGGTACCTTCTTGGGAGGTGGCAGCATAATCATTCGCTCCTAACCGCTTAGCATCGTCACGTTTTGAATCCGATCGACTCAAGACCGTGACTTCAGCACCCAACGCGCGACCGATCTTCACAGCCATATGGCCCAATCCCCCAAGCCCAACGACGGCTAACGAATGGCCTTTCCCCACACCCCATTGACGCAACGGCGAATACGTCGTGATGCCGGCACAAAGCAACGGGGCCACACCTTCAAGCGCAAGGCCCTTCGGAATGGTTAAGGCATAGTCTTGATCAACCACAATCTGGTTGGAATAGCCTCCATAGGTTGGTTGACTATCTTTATCCATGCCGTTGTACGTAAACGTCATCCCAGTTTCACAATATTGCTCAAGGCCTTTCATGCAAGAAGAACAGGTCCGGCATGAGTCCACAAAACAGCCTACGCCAACCGAATCCCCAGCTTTGAATTTCTTGACCTCCGCACCAACCTGTTCAACCGTCCCAACTATTTCGTGCCCTGGCACCATCGGAAAAATTGAACCACCCCATTCATCTCGAGCTTGATGAATATCCGAATGGCACACTCCGCAATAGGTAATGCGAACCAAGACATCCTTTGGTCCAACCTCTCGCCGTTCAAACGTGAATGATCCAAGCGCAGCTCCGGCCTGTTGCGCTGCATAGCCTTGAGTTGACAACATATATGGGTCTCCTTCTCGCAGAACAGTGAATAGTCGCAATAAGATCGATCCGTTTTATCACAATCATCATGGCATATCCCTATGAGTTCCGTCGATGAAAAACCATAAGGCATGACCGGCCCTGTCCCATTTACACAATCTTGAAGTGAACCATGCGTTAATGCTTCAATCCGCCTCTGCTTACGTTTATCCAGCAAAGGAACACCCTCATGAAATATGTACATCTTGGCAGATCAGGATTGAAAGTGAGCCGTCTCTGTCTCGGTACGATGAACTTTGGCCCGTTGACGTCGGAAGCCGAAAGCTTTGCCATCATGGACCGGGCATTAGACTTGGGAGTCAACTTTTTTGATACGGCCGATGTCTATGGCTGGAAAACAGGCGAAGGGATTACTGAAAAAATTCTCGGCCGGTGGTTTGCACAAGGTGGAGGCCGCCGCGAAAAAGTGGTCCTGGCCACCAAAGTCTTTGGGCGCATGGGAGAATGGCCCAATCAATCCCGTCTCTCTGCATTACACATCAAACGCGCCTGCGAGGACAGTCTCCGTCGGTTACAAACCGACTACATCGATCTGTATCAAATGCATCACGTGGATCGGCAAACACCATGGGAAGAAATCTGGCAAGCCATGGAACAACTCTATCGAGAAGGGAAAGTGCTGTATGTTGGCAGCAGCAACTTCGCCGGATGGCACCTGACCCAAGCCCAAGAAATGGCCAAGCAGCGCCATTTTTTAGGACTAATCTCCGAACAAAGTCTCTATAATCTTAATGATCGGACGATCGAACTAGAAGTCATTCCCGCGTGTGAAGCCTACGGAATTGGACTCATTCCTTGGAGCCCCGTGGCACGAGGGCTGTTAGCGGGAGCACTGCAACCAAACACCACAGGACGACGGGCCGATGAAGAGTTACAACAAACCATTGAGAAATATCGACCACGCTTGGAAGCCTATGAACAACTCTGCCAAGAAGCAGGCGAAGCTCCTGCGCATATCGCACTCGCCTGGCTGCTTCATCAACCAGTCGTGACCGCACCCATCATTGGTCCACGCACGCTGGACCAATTAAACGGCACGATGCGAGCCCTCGAACTCACCCTCTCCAAAGATATTGTAAAGCGCTTAGATGACATCTTCCCCGGCCCCGGTGGCCCAGCACCCGAAGCCTACGCCTGGTAAACATCCCAACATTCAGTAGGAAATCCTTTTACGCATGTTCCGCCGTTCCTGCGGTCACAGGCAGGAATCCACATTCCCCATCTCGTCATTCCTACCATTTTCAATCGGGAATCCATCTTGCGTTTTATTGAATGGCCACCCGCCCCTACCAAATGACTACAGAGGAAAACCCTACAACTGCGGCTACGATAATCGAGAAGACAGAAAGAACTTCCAGTCCTCAAAGACACTCGTTGATTCGCTATGAGATTACTGGCACTATCTCATCCCTCTTAGGAATTTCTAGAGTTTGAGCTACCTTGGCCAGAGCCTTCGCACTGTCTGCTTAAAATGAAATGGGAGAGATCATGGACAAGGTCGCCATATTCGCAGACGTACAAAACATCTATTATACAGTAAAACAACAACATCACTGCCATTTTGATTATGGTGCATTTTGGAAACACGCAACTTCTGAGAGGAAGATCGTCAAAGCCTTTGCGTACGCGACAGACAAAGGGGATCACAAACAGATGGCGTTCCAAAATATTCTGGAGAGAGTGGGGTTTCACATAAAACTCACCCCGTTTCTGCAACGGCGTGATGGCTCGGCCAAGGGTGATTGGGACGTCGGAATAGCGTTAGATATGATGGAGTACGCCAAAGATGTGGACACAATCATCCTGGTCTCAGGCGATGGCGACTTCACTACCGTCGTAGACAAGATCAGAAAGAATCACAAGATTTCTGTAGAAATCTACGGCGTACCTGACCTGACAGCCGCTTCATTAATCCAATCAGCAACATGCTTTCACCCAATTCAAGGGAACATGTTGCTACCGATTTCTACAACCTAAGGCCTCTCCAAGAGAGATGGTCGGTCATATGGAAATCTAAACCTTCATCTTTTGCATTGGCACCACTCTCAACATCAAGACCATTTTCCATCACGAACGGGATAAACAAAAAGATAAGCACCTGCCAACTCTTTCCTAGAATAGAATACCGATTACAGATTATGCTCACCAGAATTTTCCATGGGGCATCTCCGATTTATTGACCTATTCTCCACCAGCCCCAGCAAGGATCCCTCCCCTTTGTAAGGGGGTTAAATCACGAAGAGGGATCTAACGGTGGGGTAGATTCACAGCCCTATGCGCTGACAACGGAGTCACCAGCTTTGATAGCTATTGGGCCTGTGCTGTTTCTACCTGCCCTTGCCCCTCCTTACAAAGGAGGGGGATAGCACCAAATGCATGACCCACGGAAAAGCAGAATGAATAAAAAATAATCACAGGTTCGCTACAGGGAGCCAAGCCGAAAGGCATGTTCAGTCGCCGCGACGCCACGTAGATCAAAGGGCTGACTATCGAGCAGATTAATATTACATTTTTCCGCGAAGAGACTCTTCACTGCGGCCTTATCAATAGAAAAGGGTGGGCCCTTCCTCGCATCCACACGGTATTCGAAAGAAATAAGTAGAGTTTGTGCTTTTGCTGGCAATATTTCTCCTAACAAATTGACATAATCACGACGCATGTCCGGTGGCAGGGCAACTAAAGACGCTCGATCATACACGCCTGTCACCTGTCGCACATCTTCGGCGGTGAGGGCAAAAAAGTCTCCTACTAAAATTTCAATATTACTTGCTGAATAGGATACAAAAGGACCCTTGTTTTCACGCGTGGGCTTTACTTCCCATTCTTCAAAAAATTCCCGCACAGCGGTTTCACTCACTTCCACGCCCAACACATAATGGCCTTGCTGCGCCAACCACCTCATATCTTTGGATTTTCCACAGAGCGGTACGAATACGGTGCTATCTTTGGCCAACTTGAGGGTTGACCAGTACTGCTCCAGGAATCGATTGATGTCTTCTTGGTGAAAACCAATTTCTCGTTTTTCCCAACGTTCAAGCCAAAACTCCGGCTCCATGTAGAACCCTCCTTCATCAATTTTTTAGGAAATTTTTGTGATGTCTATTGCCTTGCGGAGTGTCCCCTATTCAAAGGACAGACAGTAGTCTGGCAAAGCTCATGGCAGCGCACGCGTGAGTACGACAACGGCAATGTCGGCATTCAAGTTGGGATCGTCAACGATCTCTTCACTGGTAGTCGAGTTGAAATAGATTGCCTCTAAGATGCGGATTCCTCGCTTGATACAGAGTTCCTGGAAATCTAGGATTGATGGGAACCGCCGATTCGGTGTGTCGTGCCAATCATAGGCATAGAGGCCCTCTTCCTTAGGCAGTCGCCCCTCTCGACGAAACGTCTCACGCATTGGGGCATGAGCAAAGTTAGGAAAGCTCACGATTCCACGCTGCCCTATACGGACCACTTCGTCGAGTACACCGGCTACATCGACGATAGACTGCAGGGTCTGCGATAAAAGTGCGAGTTCGAAGCTTTGATCGGGTATCGCAGGGAGCCCAAGTTCAAGATCCGCGTGAATGACGGGAAGTCCACGCTCCACACAGGCTACGACTTGACGTTGGTCTCGCTCAACTCCTAGAAGTGGCCCGTAACCGCGGCCGCGAAGGATGGAGAGGAGCTCTCCATTTCCAGAACCGAGATCGACAACACTTCCATCCCTCGGCATCAGGCGAAGGATCATATCGTAATCGAGGCGC
>JAJDBQ010000075.1 GCA_029261255.1 Nitrospirales bacterium | reverse complement strand
TTGAGAGGATTTGACCTGGAGACGTCGATAGATTTTATTCATTTGAGAAAATCGTTGACCTTCTCGATCTTCTTGACCATAGGCCTTCACAATTCTTATTCCCGTAAATGCTTCTTTGAGGACTGACGCCATGCTCCCAATCGATTCCTGCCCTCGAGACGAAAGTTTTCGAATACGTTTCCCGACACGAACCAAGACATAGATGGACAGCGGCAACACCACTAACACCACCGTTGCCAATTTCCAATTTTGGTAAAATGCCACACCAATCAACACCACAAAGGTCAAACCCTGTTGAAAGATGTCCTTGAGAACACTTGGAATCGCATTCGCCATTTCATTCACATCACTCACGACACGTGCCATCAACCGTCCTGAGCTATTCGCATCATGAAAACGTATAGGCAAGCGTACAATATGAACAAATAATTGTTGACGAACGTCAGCAATTAGCCATTGTCCGACATAGCCCATCAAATAGGATTGCCCATAGGAAAAACCAGCTTTAAAGATTGTGACTCCCAAGAGGGCAAGAGGTAGCATCACCCGAGACTCGGCATTAAAATCAATGAAAATATCTTGTAACAAGGGAGCTACCAACATGGCGGTGGCCCCTTGGCCCGCTGCGACACCAGCAGAGCAGATAATGGCAAGGAACAATCTAAGCTTATACGGCTTCAGATACTCGACGATACGCCATAAAATATTCATAGACGAATCTCTGTCAGAATTAATTCTGCAGCACGCTTTGATGCTCCAGCACTCCCTAAGGAATTTCGAAGATCCTGAAAGGATTGTTTCATCTTATGCTGCCGAGACGAATCCCCTAAAATTGAGAGCGCTTCTTGAGCAATATTCTTGGCCGTTGCTCGCTCCTGAAGAATTTCTGGAACCAGCTCTTTTTCAGCTAAAATATTCACCAGGCCTATATAAGGAATTGTAACCAGGCGTTTGCCTATTTGATAGGTAAGGGGCGACGTCCGATAGACAATAACCATCGGCGTCCCAATCAACGCGGCCTGAAGCGTTGCTGTCCCTGAAGCCACGAGTACGAGATCCGAAACCGCAAGCACCTCATTCGGCTTCCCTTTGATGAGTTTCACTGAAGGCGAACTGTCGAGAATCGGCTCGAAGATGGAATCACTCAGTGAGTCAGCTTGAGCCACCACGATTTGCAGCCGCGGATACTGTTGTTGAATGAATTGGCATGCCTCTAATAATGTAGGCAAGAGGGCTTGAACTTCTTTTTTCCGACTACCAGGTAATAGTCCAAGTACCATCTCCCCAGGCTTTAAATCTAATGCCTTTCGCTCCGCCTCCATATCGTATGATCCTGGCAGCTCATCCAAGAGAGGGTGGCCTACGTAATCACATGCAATTCCTTCCTTGCGGAAGAAGGCTTCTTCAAACGGCAAAATGGCCAACACATGTTTCACAACTTTACGAATCAGGGAAAGTCGACGACGCCCCCAAGCCCACACCTGCGGAGCAATGTAATAAATAATCTTTTGTGAGGCTTTGGCCGCGACCTTCGCGAGACGGAGATTGAGCCCAGGACTATCAATGAGCACGATCGCATCAAATGGCGTTTCCTTCACCAATGCCGATAGCTGACGCAACGTCTTCCAACCTACCCATAATTGCCGGATACCTGGCACGCCCATCGCATCAACTCGATCAATATTTGGGAGCAATCGCACCCCAGCGCGAGCCATATGCCCCCCCCCAACCCCGACAAGATCGATGGACGGTTCTAATTCCCGGAGAGCGATGGCTAGCTTTGCGCCATGAAGATCTCCAGACGTCTCTCCTGTCACAAGTAGAATGTTCGGCATTCAGAAATAGAATACACCACAATGGATACATTCACACGATGCAAGCTGTACGTAGATGCTGTCAAACTGCTTGGTTAATTAAGGACACGATGTGACTCGCCATGCGTAACGCTTGCACGCCCTCTTCGCCAGAGACACCTTGATTCGTCCCCGTTCCACAGATTGACTCAATAAAACACTCTAATTCTCTCGTTAAGGCATCATCTTCTGATGCAGAAACTTTTTGAGACTGAACCTCTCCGGCGGTTGTTTCCGACGCCTGACAGGTATTAATCACCGCATCCTTCGCGCCTAAATCAACTGAAATATAACAGTCGCGTTGATAAATCCTAATTTTCCTTAGACGGCCTGTGGAAATTCGGCTTGATGTCAAATTGACCAAACACCCTGCCTCAAACAAGATCCGGACATTGGCAATATCAGGATGTTCCGTAAAGACTGGCATTCCTCGGGCTTCGATATGTTTCGTTGGACCCAGGCCCAAAGACAAGATTAAATCTAAGTCATGAATCATAAGATCCCGCACAACATCCACATCCGTCCCTCGCGGCTGAAAAGGACTGAGTCGATGACACTCAATAAAACCTGGTTCGTGAATAAACGGACGAACCTTATCGAGAATCGGGTTAAACCGTTCAACATGACCAACCTGGAGGATTTTCCCTTTATCCTTTGCCAGCTGAACTAACGTGTCTCCCTCCTCTTCGTCACTCGTAATGGGCTTTTCGACGAGGACATGACACCCCTGGTTCAAGCAAGACCGCACAACAGGAAAATGAACAGAAGTTGGAACGGCAACGCTGACAGCATCAACCAGAGCCAGTAATACTTCTGGGTCTGGATAAAAGACGACATCAAATTCATCAGCAATCTCTTGGCCTCGTAATACGTTCGTATCTGAGATACCGACTAAGTTCACCGACGCAAGCGTCGAGTAAATTCTGGCATGATGTCGTCCTAAATGACCGACACCAATGACGCCAACTCGTAAAGACTCACTCATCATGTCTTGTTAATGGGAAATAGACGGAAGGAATTTATGCCATTATGCCAACAAGAACATTGGCACATGCACTCACTGAACACACTCACGCTCATTCAATCATAGCTTAGACTGCAGAGGCTTTTCCAATTATCGCAATCCCAGCCTCTTTGGCCTGAGAGAAAACATCTTCACGGTCCAAAATGACAGTCCGTCCTGCTTCTATGGCCAGAACAGATGCTTGGGCAGCCACCATGGTTTGTATGGTTTTCGGACCGATAGCTGGCAAATCAAACCGTAAATCCTGATGTGGCTTACTGCGTTTAACTACTACCCCACCCTGGCCGCCTAGGTTACCGCCGCGCGTAATGGCCTCATCCGTCCCTTCGACAGCTTCGACCGCCACAATCACACGATTTTTGACCACGACACATTGCCCAATATCCAGCCGACCCAGTGTTTCCAACGTCTCCCATCCGAATTGAATATCGTCTTCTTCCTTCTTATTCGGCTTTTTCTTGGTGAGGTACCCTTCTTCGGCAAGAATACTTTCCAGACCAAACGTTGATTCACAAATCTCAATTCCCTCGCCTTCCAATTCTCTCGCGACCTCGCGAAGAATGGCATCATCCTTCCAATGTTTTAATCGGCTAAAAATAGCCAAGGCTCGGAGTTCAGGACGAAGAGTGGTAAACACATTCGTCTTTTTAATCCCACCTAACATCACAGCTTGGCGAACACCGTCTTGTTTTAGTGCAGCCAGTGCTTTACTGAACTGCCCAATTTTCAGCCAATGAATGTGTTTAACGTAGGATTCAAGCTCGGGAAGGGTCGAGCCAAGAAGGGCAATAGCGGAAACAGTAAAACCTAACTGCCGAACATTTTCGGCAAAAATGATCGGAAACCGCCCATCCCCTGCAATCAATCCGATAGGACTACCATCATCAGACGGCTTCACAGTCTACTCTCATACAATGAATGTATTCACTATTCTTCATCACCATCAAGTTCTCGAGAAGAAACTTGGCAAATTCCTCGACTCGTACTTTCGAGAAAGGTGAGCAAGCTCAAAACATCCGTACTCTCACCATATTCATTTTTAGCCAACTTAATGGCATCTTGAAGACGGTGGCCCTGTCGGAACACCAATTCGAAGGCGGCTTTGAGGGTCTCCATTCTTGAGGCAGAAAATCCATGCCGTCTCAACGCGATCGTATTCAATCCGAACATCTGAGCCCGATAGCCTCCAGCAGCCCGAACGAATGGCGGCACATCCCGTCCCAAGGCCGAGCAGCCACCAACCATGGCATATTCACCAATCCGAACATATTGATGCACGCCAACTAAGCCACCGATGACCACCGAATTGCCCACGGAAACATGTCCTGCTAAGTTCGCGGCATTCGCCATCACAATATGATTGCCCAGCTCACAATCATGCGCGACATGCGTATAAGCCATAAGAAAATTATGATGTCCAATTCGTGTCGTCCCATTACCGAAAGCTGTTCCACGATTGATCGTCACATTTTCACGAATTATATTGTGCTCACCAATGCTCACTTTCGTTGGTTCATCTTTATATTGCAAATGTTGAGGAGGGGTCCCAATAGACACAAAAGGGGAAATTTTACAACACCGTCCTATCTCCGTGTGCCCTTCTACGCAGACATGCGCTGACAACTCAGTTTGGTCGCCAATCGTGACATGCTCACCGATCACGCAGTAAGGACCAATACTCACCTCTTCTCCAACATTCGCCTTTGAATGCACAATCGCTGTGGGATGAATGTTCATGATACCTTCATATCAAGATTGGATAAGGTGGAATGTTGAAAAAAATCCGCCAGCCTTCGCCAAGGCTACGGCTGATAGTCTAACGGTTCCATACCTGCCGAAGCAGCTTCGCGCAGGCAGCTCGCCCTCTTGCCGTGCTCATGTACGAGAGTAGGCTCTGCGCTTGAAAAGAGTTTCGGCCTTTCTGGACGAACGTTTTTGAATATTCCCTCATCTACTGATGTCAGGATTCTCTTGGCCATTGATGTGCGAAGTGAAAGTCAATATTTAACAGGCCCAACGTAAGAATCTCGTGATGCGACAAACCCGAACCTTGGGCAGCGATTCTGTACTATGCCGACACCTCTTCATCTGTGACCATAGCCGTCATTTCCGCCTCACAGACTAACGATTCAGCAACGACAATGCGTCCACTCATTTTCCAAAACGGGCCTTTTCTCCGCAAGACTTCAACTTCCACGCGCAATTGATCACCTGGAACAACTGGGCGTCGGAACTTGGCTTTTTCAATACCAGTGAGAAATACCGTCGGACGACCTTTTCCTTCGGCTGTTTTTCTCGCCAACACACCACCTGTTTGTGCCATAACCTCTAAGAGCAACACCCCCGGCATAATGGGTTGCCCAGGAAAATGACCCTGAAAAAACTGCTCATTGGCCGTGACATTTTTGATACCGACAATCCGCTTTGCGGCCTCGATCTCAAGAATCCGATCAACCAAGAGGAATGGATAACGATGGGGCAATAATGTTTGGATATCGAGTATATTAAGCTCCTCTTGAGCCATAGGGATTTCT
>JAJDBQ010000074.1 GCA_029261255.1 Nitrospirales bacterium | reverse complement strand
ATGTTCAGTCCACGGCATCACAAATCGCCCAGGACAATTTCGAAGAGGGCGCCAGGGCCATTGAGTCCATAATTGCTGGAATGTCTTTGTCATACTGGTGAGATGATGTTTGGTATGGTCTGAAATCTCATCAAGAAATGCATCAGAGCCATGATGAATTCGGATCGTTTTCCAGATGATGAGACATCGGATTCGTCTCGCACTCCACTTATTCCAATTGGTTTGGCCATGGTCGCGGTACTCATGGTTCCAATCGTCCTCTATTCAGTTGGCCCGGAAGGGCCCTTAAAAGCTGGTGATGTGGTTTTTTCGACTGATCGGCATCGCGTCAATTTTCTCGATCCCACTATCTCACTCGCCAGAGGATTTCAAGATTTTTGTATTCTTGAGTCGCGAGTGCAGTTGGTCGTGGAGAAAATAGACGTCATGCCAGGAATTCCGATAGTGGCGCAGCCTATAGGTGTTGAGAAGGTTGAAGTACCGTATTGTCCGCCTCGAACATCAATTATTGTACATCCCTATCAAGCCACCTTGAAAGCCGATGTCTGGGGTGGCGTGCGTGATGCTCTTTCGAATGTCGTATCTGGGCGATGATCGTGGCGTGAATTGAGAAATTCTACTGATCAGGATTTCAGTTTGTTGGCAAACTGTTGGCGGAATTTAGCCACCTTCGGTCCAATAAGGTAGGAGCAATAGGGCTGAGAAGGGTTCTGCGCAAAATAATCTTGATGATACTGCTCAGCTATATAAAATGTTGAAAGAGGGACGACTTCGGTGACAATAGCTGTATCAAAAAGTTTGTCATTCGTTAATTGTTCGATGACCTCTTTGGCTATGCTTTCTTGTTGTGCTGAATGATAAAAAATGGCCGAACGATATTGAGTCCCCGAGTCGTTACCCTGTCGATTCAATGTTGTCGGGTCGTGAATACCAAAAAAGATTTCCAGCAGTTCCTTGAATGAAATCACCTTTGGATTAAATTGAATCTGAATGATTTCTGCATAGCCGGTTGTTCCCGTGCAGACTGCCTCATATGTCGGATTGGGGCGTCCCCCACCCATGTATCCCGACTCCACCCGTTCTACGCCTTTGACCTGATCAAACACGGCTTCTAAACACCAAAAACAACCCCCGCCCAATGTGGCGAGTTCGCTATCAGGTGATTGGGATGTCTCTGTCATGACTGACTCCTTTTATCGTGTGATGGCCGTGGGGAACCGAGAACGTCCAAAAAGTCTTAGACTAATACCATGGCATGGTGGCTTCGGCTACTGCAGACAGCACAAGCAGATTCCGTGGTTGTGAGAATGCGTACTTTAGAATATGGGAATGATGAAGAAAGCCCCCAGCTGCGTTCTCGCCCTTTTGCCGTACTCATGTACTGGAAGTACGCTCCGCGCGCCAAAACGGCTGTGGCCTTGCTGGGTGACTTTTTTGACCATTCCCGTCAGCTGCTGACAACACAATTTCCTGCAGTATTTACGAGCGATCTTTGAGGAATATTCAACAGCTCCAATATTGGTGCTCCGCTGGTTTTTCCCGAATCGATTCTCAAGCGTATTGCTCTATTTTTTGCTAAGGTATGGCCGCTATGCGAGTCGTTTGGGTCACTGATATACATTTGAACTTTCTGCGGCCGCAGGAGCGATCAGAATTTTATTCATCGATTGAGGATGCTCAACCAGAGGTTGTCTGCATCACGGGTGACATTGCGGAAGCCCCCTGTCTGCGGGAGTTGCTTCTTGAAATGCAGCGGGCGATAGCTGTACCTATATATTTTGTTTTAGGGAATCACGATTTTTATCATGGTTCGATTGAAGTGGTGAGATGTGAGACTCAACATTGGTGCCAGGTTGAATCTGGGCTGCACTACCTGACTGGCTTACAATCCATTGAACTCACTCCAAAGACGGTGTTGCTAGGGCATGATGGTTGGGGCGACGGGCGGTTGGGAAACTATGAGCAGTCTCCCGTTAGGCTTAGTGACCAAGAATTGATTTATGATTTCCAGGGGCTCAATCGAGAGGCGGTCAGCAGTAAGCTTCAAACTTTAGGCGATGAGGCGGCTCAGAATCTAGGAAAGACGTTGTCAAAGGCTTTGGAGTCGTATCAAGAGGTCATCTGTCTTACCCATGTTCCACCCTTTAAAGAAGCCTGTTGGTATCAGGGGAAAATGGGGAACGATGATTGGTTGCCCTATTTTGCGTGTAAAGCTGTGGGTGAGGTCTTACTCGAAATTGCGCAAGATAGACCTCACGCTATTATCACAGTGCTCTGCGGACATACGCATCATGTTGGCACTGTCGAGATGTTACCCAATCTTCGAGTTCTCACAGGTTCTGCTGAATATGGCGATCCCTGTATTTCTGATGTCCTCGAAATATCCTAAGATCACGTCATACACATTTTCCTTATCCAGCCATTTCCTTATTTGATTATGTTGACCACTTGAAAAATGGGAATCATTCAGACTCGCGTCTATGAGTTGATCCAACGTGTCGTTCCAGTTAAGCGGGAAGAGTTCCCAGCTTTGCTCTGGTCGTTTCTGTATTTCTTTTGTGTGCTGGCCGCGTACTATATTCTCCGTCCGGTTCGGGACGAAATGGGAGTCCTGCTGGGAGCGCATAAACTGCCTTGGCTATTTTCAGTCGTCTTTCTCACGATGCTTGCCGTTATTCCGCTGTTTGGTTGGGTGGCGAGTCATTTTCCTATTCGTCGATTATTGCCAATGGTGTATGGGTTTTTCGTCATGAATTTGTTGGCATTTTTTGTGGCCTTGCAAAGTGGGTTTGAGGTGGCGACGATAGGGCCTGTTTTCTTTGTGTGGTTAAGTGTCTTTAATCTTTTTGTGGTATCGGTCTTTTGGAGTTTTATGGCCGATGTCTTCCCCACAGATGCTGCACGACGACTGTTTGGGTGCATTTCCGCTGGAGGCAGTCTTGGCGCGATGACTGGTCCCTTTATCACGGCAATGGCTGTAAAAGGAGTTGGTATTCAAGGGCTCTTGCTGGTGTCGGGAATGTTTTTGCTCCTTGCGGTTGGATGCATTATGGCTTTATTGAAGTGGTATCACATCTATCATGGCATTAATCTGGGTGCGACACACTTGTCTTCTTCGAAAAGCTCTGGAGAGGCTCCACCGAGTTTATGGATTGGGGCGGTGCGTATTCTTCGTTCTCCATATTTGAGAGGCATTGCCTTATATCTGATATGTTACTCGGTTCTTTCAACCTTTTTATATGCGCAGCAAACTATTTTGATTCCCGAGGTGATGCCAAATTCTGAGGATCGGATTCAACTGTTCGCGTCGGTTGATCTTGGGATCAACGTGCTGGCCTTTACGCTTCAATTTTTTGCTATAGGATGGCTGCTGACACGGTTTGGGGTTGTGGTTATGTTGGTGGTGATGCCCATTGTCTCGTTCATTGGTTTTGGGGTGTTTGGACTGGCAACGGTGTTGCCGGTCTTAATTGGATTTGGTGTGCTACGACGAGCTGGGGAATTTTCCATTACGAAACCGACAAGAGAAACGCTCTTTACCGTGCTTCCCCGTGAAGAAAAATATCAAGCCAAAAATGTGATTGATACGGTGGTTCATCGTGGTGCCGATGCGACGGGAACTGGCATTGTTGCACTGTTGCATACGTGGGGAATGGGATTATCTCAAATGGCATTCGCGGCCATGCCGATTGCGGCTTTATGGATAGGGACGGGTCTATGGTTGGGGCGACGACATGAACAAATCCGCCGACATCAAAAATGAGTTGAGTGTAAGGTATTTCAAGCTATTTCGAATGCTTTCGTTGTTTTGATTTTACCCGGATTCGTGTGAGTGGGAGGCTGCTCAGATTTGTGCAAAAGGGTCATTGGCCTGCCTCCTCCCTTTTTTAAGTGGAGGATTGAGGTGGGGTAGAGTCGAACGAATGAGATCATCGCGTAGTGTGGAGCCCATATGTTCCTTCCATTTTTCCACTCTACATTCTCTCCTTACAAAGGAGTATGATTTTCGGAAATTGCCTCAATGCTCTTTTTTTCATTTTCAATCCCATATTGCTTTAATCTGAATAACCGATGAATGCATCCAAGAAAACATTGACGGTGGGTATGTTGCTCATTCTTGCGTTGTTCGGGGGAGCGATGATCTATTTTACGATGGAGTATCTTTCTGCCGTAGCACAGGACGATGCGCCGCCAACGCCAGTGACGTTTCAGCAAATTGATCTGATCTTTTTCGCCGTCACAATAATGGCTGGGTTCCCCGCAGTGGGCATGGGGGCGTATGTGATGTATATCGGGTCGAGAATTCGTGCAACAGGTCAATGGCCGCCAGCAGGGCTGGGTTTCCAGTCAAAAGTCCCCGTTGAGTTGGGCGTCCGTACTAACCTTGTTGGCTTCGGTACGATGGGGCTAGGCGGCATTCTGACAATCGTGGGATTGAGTTTACCCTTATTGGGGTGGCGCATCATGGGCCTGTTTGGGGCATAAACGGTTTATCCTTCCCTTCTCCCTTTCTCGAATAGCGGGCCATGAGAACACGCCTTTATTCGCATGAGCGCACACCATGACGAAGTTGGACTGGGGTATTCTGGCAGTCTTTATTCTCTACGCCCTCTATGCCGGGCTTCGCGAACGGGCAACGGCTTCTCTAAATCTTGAAGAGTACTTTCTAGCCGGTCGGAGTCTCTCTGGGTGGAAAGCGGGCCTGAGCATGGCGGCGACGCAGTTCGCTGCAGATACGCCTCTTCTCGTCACCGGTCTGGTGGCCACGGCAGGGGTCTTTGCGTTATGGCGTTTGTGGATTTATGCATTGGCTTTTCTCCTTATGGGATTTTTGTTGGCGCCGAGTTGGCGTCGCGTGGGTGTCCTGACGGACGCAGAGCTTACCGAGGTGCGTTATGGCCATCGTGCCGCAGCGGTTTTGCGGGGAATCAAGGCCATCTATTTTGGCACGATCATCAATTGCACAGTTTTAGCCATGGTTCTCTTGGCTGCGACTCGTCTCGCTGAACCGTTTCTGCTTTGGGATCAATGGTTACCGGCATTCTTTTTTGAATTCTGCGCTTACAGTGTGGAGTGGGCTGGTGTGCCGTTTGCTGTTGGAGGTTTGGAGACAGAGACCATCTGGATTCGTTCCACCAACAATTTACTTTCCATTGGGTCCATTGTGCTGGTGACGATGTTGTATTCCACCACTGGTGGATTGCGAAGTGTCGTCAATACTGATCTTGTGCAATTGGCCATTGGCCTTATCGCCAGTGTGGGGTTTGCCTGGGTGGTGGTGGATCATGTGGGCGGTCTAGCCGAACTCACTCATCGAATTCAAGAAAAGTTCACCGCGGCGTCAGGCTATTCAATCACTGGTGATCAGCTTTTAGATTTTACGCCCTTTGGGGCCAAAGATGTGACCATGCTGGTCCTCGTAGTCTATGGGTTTCAATGGCTGCTACAGATGAATGCTGACGGCACCGGCTATCTAGCACAACGATCGATGGCCTGCCGAACTGATCACGATGCACGAATTGCCGCTGTTGTGTTTACAGTGGCACAAGTTCTCTTACGTAGTTTGATCTGGTTGCCGCTGGCCTTAGGTCTTTTGGTTATTTTTCCTCCACCTCCAGGCATCATTAACATGGCAGCACGGGAATTCACCTTTATTCAGGGAATGGATGAACTCTTACCGCCTGGCTTAAAAGGCCTCATGCTGGTTGGTATGTTAGCGGCCTTGGCCTCGACTGTGGATACACATTTGAATTGGGGGGCGTCCTATTGGACGAACGATGTGTATCGCCGGTTTATTTGTCAAAGCTGGTTGAAACGAGAGCCATCTCATCGTGTCTTGGTGTGGGTAGCGCGTGGCAGCAATGTCCTTATTTTAGTCATTGCCCTGTGTATTCTTCCCTGGTTGTCATCGATTCAAATGGCCTGGCAGGTGAGCTTGTTATTAGGGTCAGGGATGGGCGTGTTGCTGGTATTACGGTGGATTTGGTGGCGGATCAGCGCTTGGGGTGAACTCGCTTGTATTATGGCGTCGGTCACAATGGCACCGCTGTTGTTATGGGGGCTGCCGGACCAAGAGGCGTTGCGGTTACTCATCATGGGTATTGGGTCTGGATTGATTGGCGTGAGCGTTTCGCTGTTGACAGGTCCAGAAGATCAGGACCGCTTAGAAATATTTTATCGACGAGCACAACCTCCAGGTTTTTGGGGACCCATTGAACGAGGAGTGCATCCTGAACATCATGAAAGCTCCCAACGATTTTGGCGTGCAATATTGGCCATGGGGCTTGCGTCGTTATCAATATTTTGTTTGCTGGCCGGAATAGGGTCTTGGATGATGGGAAGTCCTGTGCCAGTGGGAATTCCCTGGCGTGAAGGGTGGATTGCAGGGCTTTTGTTCCTAGCAGTGATCTTGTGCCCTATCTGGATTTGGATAGGTTTTCGAACTACTACCTAGTAGTGGTTGAGAGATTTTACACCCCCAGCTTGAACTGGGGGTGTTTTGAAGAAGTTACGCAAAGCAAAATTACAGTTTCGGTTTCTAACGCCAAAAATAAGAGATTCCGACTAGCACCCTGTTAACTGTGGAATTAGTTTCTATTCCGACAGTACGCCCAATTCTATATTCTGTGGTAATGGCCACATCTTCAGTTAAAAAAGATTTGAGGCCGACTTGTCCTCCGAATATCACACCTGTGTCACTCTCATCAAAATCATCACCAGTATCAATTCCTGAATAAAGAATACCAAACGATGGTCCTAAGTAAGGGATGACCATCCCTGAGGTGAGAAAATGGTAATTTGTTCGGGCTTCAAAAGTAACTATGGTGACATCTAAGTCTCCAGAGCTTTGACTAGCAATTCCTAGGTCTGCTTCCAAATTAACTGCCGGATTGAAAAAATATCCCAATCGGGCAACCAGGGTAGTTGTATTGATATCGTCATCAAAGTCATCCAAATTGGTGTTGGTAAATTGAAATTGCGTATTGAGTTCAAGGTCTCCCCCTTTTGTTTCCGCTCCTGCTGTTGGAGTGAGAACAAGCAAAAAAAACAGGGCTACAATGAACATACTGACTGAATGAGAGGGGCGGAAAAGCATTGTGAAGTCCTCCTATGTATTTATGGGTTGAGAAAAGAATTGGCCATATTGAGTATGACTCTAAGTGAGAGACAAAATTGAAAGTATCGTTGGTGTATTCAAAAATATTGAAATGAATGGTTAACGTATGCTCCAGAGGTTCATCGTGTCTCCCAAGTTTGTGGCCATCCAGAGGCCGTCTGGGCTAAAGGACACTTGTTGAATGGGGGAGTCTGAATCTAGATGAACATTCAATATTTCTTTAGCTAATTCTGTATCCCAAATTTTCAGGATGCCTTCCTCTGAGGCGGTTGCTAATATTCTTCGGGTTGGTCCAAATGAGAGAGTGGTGAGATCTTTTCGATGGACGCGAAAATCTTGCACTTCTTCCCCTGTATTGGTTCGGATGATTTTGACTTTTCTGGTATCCGTACGCCTATTGCGCAGGCGATCGATGTCAATGTCCTTGATGCCTAATGCCAAGAACATCCCGTCTTGGCTGATTCCTCCATGTGTAATTTCTCCTCTGAAAACGTCCTGTTGCAACGTTCGTTTGGCGCGCTGTAGCTTACGAGGATCCCAAAACCTAACGCTCAGATCTTCTGAAGCAGTAATGAGTTCGGGTTGAGTTGATGAGGAAAAGCTAATAAACGTGACGGCTTCTTTATGCGCGGTGGTCTGTTGCGGTGGGAAAGCATTATCCAAAGACAACACAAAGATTTCACCATCATCAGTACCAATGCCAAGTAGTGGAGTGGTCTTTGAAATCGTGATTGCGGTGATGGATGAAGGGGCTTGCCAGAGTTTCTCACTTTTTTTGGTATTGAGGTCGATATAAAAAATCTGATTGTTGGTATCCCACGCAATGAGATGGCCATGTAGGGGATCCGGAACCAAACCTTGAATCGGATACCCCGTTGAGGGAATTTGAGACTCTTGTGATCCCTTTTTCGTATTCCATAGGATGATCGAACCATCTTCATGCCCGGATGCCAACGTCAGATTACTGGGGCTAAACGCCATTGCTGTCGTTGGATTCGAGCTTGTATTTTTCCCCCAGGCCTGTTTTAACGAAATTCGAATGTCGCGAGGGACCCCTCCAATTTCTGTGGGAAGGTCGAAATCTCGTAATACTTGTTCTAAGGACAAGCGAATGGCTTGGTCTTGCGCCTCGAGTTGGGTCCCTCCCACGGCTGTGGGGTTGTCTGACGTTCCTAAAATAGGGCTGGTTGAACTTTTGAAGATTTCTGAGGTTTTGGTCGACACGATGTGGCCTGTGACCAGGGAGGTGCCTAGCCAATGTCGACCGATTGCTTGTTGAGCTTCAGCTGAGATGGGAATATAGAATACCCAATCTGTTTGGTATTTTTTCCCGATTTCTTGAAAAAACGTGGCATTCTTATTCTGAATAGCCGCTTCTAAGAGCTCTTCTTTTTTAAGTTTTTCCAGCACCGTTGGATTCACCACTTTCAGTCCAAGGTCTTTCAAGGAAGTCACTACTAGATTTTCCATGGCTTGGAGATGTGGCCCAGATCCCCCAAGATCTTTGGCAATGACGGCAATGGTTTCGCCTTTTTTGAACGGATGAGGGTTAGACGTCTGTTGAGTGCTTGGTGAAAAAATTGAATTGGGAAATGCTGGAGAAGAAACGTCAGGAAGCGATCCAGGTGTTGATTGAGAAGAGCGTTGGCATCCTCCGAGTATTATGACTACGAGAAGACTTAGTGCGCCAACATGAATCCAAGTAATTTTTTTCATCAATGGTTCCTCGGTTATTTCATGCCTTAATTCGTGGCGAATGAAATTTGATGATCTCCTTCCTGGATGAGTTGAATACCAGGGAAGGCGTTAAAGACGCTAGCAATAAACTGGCTTTGCGTCCCTTGATATTGGATTTCTAGAACGCTGCCTTTTTCTTGCGTGTACGATCGCCGCTGGACATCACGAACTAGTGGGTCGGTGGATAAGGATTGTTGAAAGGCTCCCACTTTTTTTAACGATTCTTCTTGAAGTCGTACTTCAAAAATCTCACCTTCTTTTTGCTGGGTCATCCAGTAATCATGCAATGAGGATTGAATGTCGGTTGCTGCTATATTGCCGACTCTCTCGAGGGCCTGCCGAGCGGCTTCGTCTCGATTCAACGCACTAAAGTCCTCGTCTTTGGGGAGAGTCACCGTTCCGCTTGCAATGACCTCATTGGTACTGAGTCGCGTGATTGCATATTGGATTTGGGACGTAAAAAAGAAAAATGTGTATCCTTCAACGGCTAGTATACGAGAGAGCGTGGTTTGGGATTTTCCACTGATGGAAAGCTCAGCCCTTCCGCCAGATAGGGGCATATCTTGTGTCGTAGATGATGCGCTGGATTTGGCTTCTCGCGCTTGAATGGTACGTAACCCGTTGGATTGAAGATGGTTCTCCAAAAATTTGGTTGTTAATGGAATTGGAGAAGGTAGTCCATCCACTTCGTCAAGAAATGAAACCGTCATTCGAGGTTGGTTTGCAATCTTATATGCGGTTTTGAAATCACCTGCGGCTTCTTCTATCGGTGGGCGCCAGGCGTCAAATTTTGGAAGCGATGAAGCTGAAGTTGATTGATATTTTGGCTCAGAAGCCAAATCCCATCTTAAAAGATATTGCCCCTCTCCTGAGAGTGTCCCAAACATAGGTATTTGTCTTCTGTTGGTTTTGCGGATAACTCGGCTTTGGACCCATTGTCCTAGTTCCAGAGCTGTCAGCAATCCATTTCCGTCGATATCTCCTTGCCCCTGGAGTCCTTCTAATAAATATTTCGTGAAAATTCCATGGCCCTGCTCCTCTGTGACCTGCTGGTTTTTCTGTCCAGCAGTCAGCACTTGAATCACCGGATTTTGGGTGTAGGCAGCCAGTAATGCGTGATCAACATTTTGTGTGACCGTGATTCCCCGAGAGACAGCGTATCCACTGTAGCAACTATCAGCAGCAACAAGGACATGTTTGGCTGGAATCTTCTTCAGGAGTGCTTGGAGCGTTTTCATTGAGATCCCTGTTTTCAAAATCTCCGTTTGTTCGCTATCAACGGGCATCAGGAAGCCTTCTTCACCATAGTCCATTTCATGGGTGAGCCCATGGCCTGCAAAAAAAATGAAGACGCGGTCATTAGGTTGAGAATGGGTGGCGAGATCCTGCAGGGCCGCCACGATAGCTTTCTGGGTGGCTTGCTCGTTGATTAACCGGTGGAGTTGATTTTGTGGAAATCCCCATTCGATGAGCGTTTGATAGATGGCTTGGGCATCATTTACAGAATAAATCAAAGGCGGAAGGTTCGTATAATCATTAATCCCTATGACTAAACCACGGTCAGTCGCATAAGGTTTTCCAAGCAAAGATTCAGTGGCATTATTGTTTTGATCTATTCCGGGCAGGACGGTGATTCCCCGGAGATTCTCTCCAATGGCCAGCGGGGGAACCCACAAAAATGGAATGAAGATAAGCACAAGGATTAACTGTTGAATAGACATGTTGATCTTGTAGGAAAAAGCGAAATAGTGGATTGGAGAGTTAGGACATTGGATGTCAATCGAAGGTTATATTTAACTGCTATAGACTAGTAAATCAATTAAATAAGGCAATTTTGGTATTCGGTAGATTTGTCCTGGGTCGTTTTAAGTCGATCCCTTAGGGAAAAAGATCAAGGATCGGAGCTTGGAGTAGGGCTGTCACCCGAATGCCGCATATTCATGCCGCTAAAAGTTGAGGCATAGCTCATCGATTCGTTTTGTAAGATTGCTTCGGAATCTTTTCAAAGCACTTTCGTGATTGATCGGTTCGGTGTTCAGGATTGCTCAGGGAGAGCTGGTTGGAGAAGCTACTGATGAAGACCGTCTATCAGATCCAATTCTCTGTGATTATTGATGAGAAACGTTATGGCTATATCGAAAACACATAAGCCCCAAATTTGATGAAATGAGGCTCATGTTTAGGCGATGGTGTTAGGTTCTGATCTTTGTGAGGCATGTATGCCTTCACTCCTAGGCTGTCTGCAATCAGGCTAGAGGAACTTGTGGAAAAATTTCGGAATATGGAACTTTCTTTTTGTATACACAATACCAAGGATATGACCCTCTCGATCCAGAATCTGTTTTTTCACGTTCTGTGCAACGGCTGCTCGAGTCTTTTCTTGTGCGAGGACAAGGATCACTCCATTCACGGTTTCACAAAGTGCCAGACTCTCTGTTGGAGTACTCGCAGGGGCAGAATCAATGAGAATCAATGAAAACCGGTTTCTTGCGGCTTGCCACATATCAGTCGAGTGGAATGAACTCCGCTCGGTAAGAGATCGAAAAAATTTTGAAGATAATGTCGCCAAAAACAGATTCGACTGTTCAACTTTGGAAATGACGCCATCGAGAGGTTTCGATTCTTTGAGGAAATACTCTAAAGCAGGCTTTTGCTCAAGGCCAAAGACTTTGGCGTGAGATGGCTGCTTTATGTCAGCATCGACGAGCAGGACAGGCTTGCTGCTATTTTGAGCAACCATTAATGCAAATTCGCGAATAAGGGTTGAAGCCCCTTCTCCTGCTTGCGATCCGATGAATTGAATGACGTTTTGATCAGGGTTTGGCAGATGTGTCGCGATACTCTGGGCTAATGCCTGGAGCTCAGCTTCTTCATGAAACCTGGGGATCGTAACAGGGTTGGTTCCCGGCAGGGGAGGTGGGTGAGAATCTGTGTGTTGATCATTTTGCTCCTTGGCTTTTTCCAACCGATCTTTATAAGCTGATTGTAGAGCATCATAGATTTTACTCATGGGTACTCCTTGCTTACTAGAAAATTATTAGCATGATATCTTGATTTTTCTCAAGGCGGGGGTCACTATTCCTAGGTTTTGGAGATTCTCCGCACATAAACGATTCACGGGGAAGCTGGTGTATTCGATCCCTTGCTGAGAGACTGCTCTCAATAACTCAATTTGCGAGGAAACCTCTCGTGCCATATTCAATCGGAAAAGCATTCTTTGATTAAATTTTCCATTTTTTCAAGGATATGAGAGAACGAAAATTGTGTCAATCAATAGCGTGGGAAGATGGGTGGAAGAAGCGAATGAGTTGTGCCGAATGTCTTTTCCTCTAACTTGACGTGGGGGCAGGCAGAGACTGGTATCGTCAGTCCAACGAAGTTGTGTTCTCTCGATAAATTTCCTGAATTTCCTCTCCCAATTCCCGTCATATTTTGTTAGGTTACACTCCCTTTCTTTAGGAGCCTTATGGCAGCAAGAGTCGTGATCACAGGCATGGGCATCGTTTCCCCTATCGGAATTGGAATTTCTCAATTTTGGGCGGCGGCTCTTCGTGGACAATCTGGCATCACCACCATCGAATCCTTTGGTGATCTTCCCATGGAAGGCTACCGCTCCCGTATTGCCGGGCAAATCCCTCAGTTTCAACCGCCTGATTCTGCTGATGATAAGTTTTCCTCTCGTGTGGACCGGTATGCCCAAATGGCGTTGATGGCCACTCGAGAAGCCGTTCAAGACAGCGGTCTGAACCTAGAGCGTGAACGTGCAGAACGTCTCGGCGTGATGGCTGGTGTGGGCATGGGTGGTATGATGATGGGGGAAAGGGAATTAACCAATTTATATGAATTTAATAAACCCCATCGTGTCCATCCAAACTTTATTCCTTCGATCACCCTCAATTCAGCTTCTGGAATTATCGCCTTGGCGGTTGGAGCGAAAGGTCCCAACCTGACCGTTTCTACCGCCTGTTCATCGAGCATTCATGCTATTGGTCAAGCCATGCAGTGTATTCGCCAGGGACAAGCTGATATGATGATTGCTGTCGGCGCAGATGCGAGCATTACCCCCTTAGTATTCGCCGGTTTTTGTGCCTTACGTGCTCTT
>JAJDBQ010000073.1 GCA_029261255.1 Nitrospirales bacterium | reverse complement strand
TGTACCAGTCTTATTCATCTTGTGTCTGTTACAGCTGCTCATTCTTCATTCCTCCGTGACCACTCCACACGGAGTCATCACCGCATCCCGCATTCCATGAATGATTTTCTTGTCTTTGGGGCACGTTGTCGCCAAAACCCCCCCTAATTCAGCCTGACCATCCACCACAAAATAATAGGGAGACAACCGCACTCGCCCTTCCATCCTGGTTTCTTTTGCAGAGGGATTCTCATAATATTCAACCACAACCAGCTTCCCTTTGTGAAATGCTTGAAGAATCGATGGAGTCGTCTGAAAAGATTCTAACGCCTGAAAAATCGTACTTTTCCACGCTTCCTGCGACATATCATGGCCCATCGACACTCCACGGCTGCCCCAGGCCAAATCGGAAAATCCAGAGACTTTCACGACATACTGTCGTTCTTTTTGGGTCGTGTCACCTAACCAATCCCAGTTGGACACGGCATGATTGTGATGCCGTAACCCAGGAATGACCGCAGTCGGGGGCAACGGTCTGGGGTCCAAAACCCATGTCGGAGGTATCGTTGCACGCAGACAGGCAATGGTTTCTGACGAAAGAGCCTTTTCCCAAAATGGTTCAAGCATGGGATGGTGGATCAAGGCCAAAGCCAATTTTTCTTCCATCCAGGGCTTATAGGGAGGGGTCACCACGACTCGTCCCTTTTTGGCGCTATAGAGGATCAATTCCCCTTTAGGAATGTTTTTGAGATCAAACAACTCGAAAAACCGGTAGATCAGGGAAACAGCCTGCTCTTTGCCCTTTGCTTCAACGAAGAGCCCTTCTTCCGTAAACCGGATATCTCGAGGATGAACACAATAGGCCTCCCAACCATGTTGAGGCAGTTGAGTCGCCACCCACTGCATTTCTGCTCGATACGCTTCAGCTTCGTCGGAAACCACAATGGCTAGGCTTTGAGGTTGGTTTTTGAGGGCCCCTTTCAACATTCGGGAAAAACTTTTGATCATGCCATCAGAGCTTGGCCACACTGACATGCCCTGCTGAGCATACATTTGGCTTAGAGTCCCGGTCAGGCCCATGCCTCCTGGCACTGAATCAAGCTCCGTTAAGGCCATGCCAGAATCTGTTGGGATCAGATCCGGGCGAATCACCCCTGGTAGCTGATTCTTGAAGCGATTCATTCTCGCAAACTCCAACAGGTCGTCTGGCTTCCCGATATCGAAGTATTGATGAACCCATTGAGGTTGAGTCCCCTTCACACTCTCAATGTACAAACGATTGACAGCGGTATAAAAAGCCAAAAGATGTTGTCCCAGTTCCTCCAAAAATTTGGCCTGTTGCGTGGAGAGTTCAAAGGGACGACATCCAATGCGCCAATGATCTTCGCTTCCATCCACAAAAAGCCCATCGTGGATCAGCTGATTACGAAAAATTTGGGAAGGGTTTGATGACATGCGATTTGCTTTATGATTGCCCCAAACGCAACGTTAGACCGTCAGGATTCTAGAAGAGGGCAAATTTTTGGATTACCACGGATGGCGATGGTCAAAAGACGGTCCACACTGATTTCCTTGATTCGATGAGTGAGAAAATAGTGATGTGTCGTGCTGAAGCACCCCAACCCAATGGGGACACAGAGATGAAAAGGCCCTGGATGCTAGTCCATGCATTGACTGATTGAAATGCTAACATGCCCTCGTAAATCCAGACAAGGTACGTTTCGCAACGCCCTGCGACATACTCTGGAGCTATTGAATATTTCTCGAAAATAGCCCGTATATGCCCTAGAAAATTTGTGGTATCAGTAGCTAAAGGGAATGGTCAAAATAGCCATCCAGCAATGCCACAGCCCTTTTGACGCGCGTGGCTTACTTCCAGTAAGTGAGCACGGCAAAATGGGAAGAACGCCGCTGGTGGCTTTTTTCAACATTCCCCCTCTCTTTCCTCCCACACCTTTCATGCCGTATAAATAGCGTGATGAGGCCATTATTCCTTATTTTTAGTTGTGCCACCTCTATTTAACACTCTGCTCAATATTCATGTCCCTCACGCTCCACCCACTCACGCTAAAAGACCAGCTCAGAACATTTCAATACTTGACCTCCACTGTTTGGGGGGGCAAGACGCCTTTGGCCACATGGGCTTTTTCGCCTCATTACATCTGGAAAGACGTCTTGGGATATTTCTGGGCCGATGTGGGTGGCTGGCGGTGTCTTTTTGCCGAATATGCAGACTCCCTGTTTATGCCCCTGCCTCCTTTAGGGCCGAGAGTGGAAGAAGGGAGCCAGGCAGCGGATTCGTTACAAGAAGTCATGCACCAAGTCATGACGTTTATGGAGGCTCGGAACCAAGGATCGCAGGCATCGCGAATTGAAAATATTCCTGCTGAATGTAGAGATGTTATCCAACCATGGGGATATTCCTTCACGCCAAAGGATTCGGACTATCTGTATCGAACCGCAGATTTGATACAGTTAAAAGCCAATTCCTATAAGTCGCAGCGCGCAGCATATAATCGCTTCATACGCAGCCATCGTATTCGAGTCGCGCCCTATCGGATGATTGACCGGGATGCATGTCTGGCTTTGTTCCACCGATGGACTCACCAAAAAGACGAAATCGCCGTTCCGCTAGTCGGCGCTCATGCCGAAATTTCCCGGTTGATGTTGCGAGAGGCAACAAGTGCGCACCGTGTCGTCCTCCAAGAATATCGCGAGCTCTCTTTGACTGGTCGAGTCGTCTGGGTAGATGGCTCGATTAAGGCGTATGCCTTTGGCTATCCTCGATCCCGCGAAGTCTTTTGCCTCTTGTTAGAGGTGGCAGATCGCTCGATTTCTGGTTTGGCCCAATATCTCTTCAGAGAATTCTGTCGAGAAATTCAACAATATCCCCTCATCAATACCATGACTGACTCAGGGCTCCCGAGTGTCGCGAGGACCAAACATGCCTACCACCCCAATCAACTGGTGCCAAACTTTGTCGTACAGAAAGCCTAAAAAATCGACAACCCAAAAAACTACTCGGCTACTTTTTCTCTGCCTCAAAGGAATATAGATTTATCACAATCAGCATGACATGTATTTTCTTGCTATTCAGAGGAAAAGAAGACCATTCCATGTAGACTTGCCCAATAAGTCATGAAGATATACTTGTGGCTCATTAAAGCTAATCTAAAAAAATTTATCGATTTTCCTCTCGATGAAGCATGCGTTCAATAAAAGGGCGTACATTAGGAGGGGCGTTGGCTAAAACGTCTTCTTCTGTTTGATAGGTCTGGTCGTTCGAAGGATAATCCTCCCAACCTTCCATTGCTCCCTCACCAGAAAATTCTTGTATCGAAGGTTCCTCACGCTTTGATAGGGACCCATTTGGGGAAACTTCATTTGCATGTAATAGCGCCATATCTGCCATGGGCTTTCTCCGTGAGCCGATCACCACCATTTGCACCTCACCGGTCTGAAAATGCTTGCTTATGCCATAGTTCCAACCTTTTAATAGGCGTTCAAGCCCTTGTTCCAAGGGCAATTCCCCGAACACATCAGAAACCAAGGCGGAGTTGTAGTCCACTGGATCCAATATGGCTACTGTAATATTGGTTTGCTTTTGAATTTCCCCTAAAACGCTAGACAACGATTCATCAAAAAGGTTGGCAGTGAGAGCTTGTTTCTTTACCAGAATAGTGGCCTGGGCACCGACGGACAACAAAAACCAAAAGGTTAACCCTGTCAGAATCGAAATGTTCGCTTTCATGATGATTTTCCTCATAAGAGAAAAGTTTTTCTGATTCATTCGCCTGGCACTGCCTGACTCACTTCTCAACAAACTAAAAAGAATGTAACCGAGGTCCGTCCAGAAAGTTGTTGGCTTGCGGACGGACCCTAATATTTATGTGTCTTTATTAACTCTACTCGGCATCTTGCGTAACAACGGTATAACTGTTGATGCCAGATCCTTTTTTTGGCAATAAACAAAACAGGGCTCCATACTGGGGGACACCCTCATAGACCAATGGCGAAAGGATTATGCCCCATAATTCACTGTTGGCTATTTTGGTTCCTAAAAGCTTTCCATGCGATCCCCTAAAGGCCATTTGACATCTTATGTTTTCGGAATCACTGTTATGCTTAACATCGACGGATACCATCTGAACAAATTGCTTTTTTTGTGGGTGAGGTATACGTATTGGACAGGTCACATGGACTGAATTTGATTTACTGAAATTTTGAACCATTTGGCTATCGTAGTACAAGTTGTCTCCCGCTACCGGCGTATAGGGTTGACACATAATCCCAGGATAGGTCTCGAATTCTGTAGCTTGGGCATTCTCATTTTGGACACCAAGAAAGCCACACAGCAGACCGACTCCCATCATGACACGTACAAACTTGGTGGTGCGTTTAAGATTTTTGTTCATGGTGCTTCTCCTTTTGAATTTCGATTGACTTTCTTTCAGCCCAATCGTGTGGTGGTGTAAAGTTAACTGGTTTCTACAGATCTCTTCGATTTCTCTTGCATGCATAACCATTTTCAGAGCACAGCCCATGCCAAAGACAACATCGACCTAAAAAATTCATTCAATCCTACTGTAGGTCAAGGATATTCTGACTGTGGAGTGGAGCAGAGAAAGGTAGGCTTATTTATTAATCAACTCGAAGGTGTACTAAATATCTATATTGGTACTCTTTATATTTTCATATTTACAAACCTGCCTTTTCAGTAAATATTCGAAGACTTTTGGAATCTAAAGGGCTTTAGGCTCATCTCCAAACTAAGTGGGTTTGGGAGAGCCTTGCCTTAGTATTGTGTCAGAGTTAATTATTTTGAATTTTCCCAATAAGAAACGGACCCATCGCCGTGCTTTTGAGTGAACTTGCTTCAATAGAAGAAGAATTATTTCAAAATGTTTAAATTCCTTTCCTATTATTTGATATGGCAGAAAAAATGGTCAGCCCCAAAAACAACAAACTACCTAAACTCGTTTGGAGGAAATTCGTTGACCACCTTTGGACAAATAGGCCAACTTGCTTAACATTGACCAGCAATGAATGCAGCGAATGCCGACGATGGTCAGGTGTACGCAATAAACTAAGCAACAATGCTGAGTCATTAGAGATACAATCTCGTGCGCTGTGGACCCCATCAACGATGGGGCGGATCTCTTCCTTTTAGGCTCGGGAGCTCGCCTGCTCAATTAATTTAATGAGGTTGTCCCTCCTATATACACCTCCGTATAATGGTTTGAGTTGCGTTCTCCACTCATCACCATATTTTCTTGAATAGGATTTCCAATGAAGGGCCAAGAATACGGTATTGAACAATTTCGAGTGACAGACGAACCGTTTTACCAGGAAGTGAACGGGGAAATCGGTCTATTTTCAGTTGGAGCCAAGAATAAAATACCGGTCATGCTCAAAGGACCAACCGGTTGCGGGAAAACCCGGTTTGTTCAACATATGGCTCATAAATTGAATCGACCATTGATCACGGTCGCCTGCCATGAAGATTTAACGGCTTCAGATCTGATTGGACGGTATTTGCTCAAAGGCGACGAAACCGTCTGGGTGGATGGACCACTGACCTTGGGCGTAAAACATGGGGCTATTGTCTATCTGGATGAAGTCGTAGAGGCTCGCAAAGATACGACCGTGCTCATTCATCCCCTGAGCGATGATCGACGCTTTTTGCCGATTGAGAAAAAAGGCCAGGTCATTCAAGCTGTAGATGAATTCCTCTTAGTCATATCGTATAACCCCGGATATCAGTCTGTTCTCAAAGAACTCAAACAAAGCACCAAACAACGATTCATGGCCATTGAGTTTGGCTACCCACCCAAAGACACCGAAATTCACATTGTCGAACATGAGGCCAAGATATCGCGAGAAATGGCCACGCGCCTCGTCAAACTCGGGGAGAAAGTGCGAAACCTCCGTAGCCACGGATTAGAAGAGGGCGTCAGCACCCGACTCCTCATCTACGCCGGGACGTTGATTGAACAAGGCGTGGCACCAGACCGTGCATGCGATGCGGCCATTACCAGACCGATCACCGACGACACAGACATGCAACGCAGCATTCAGGAATTGATTAAAGCCATTTTTTAATTCACCGACCACAAACTCGCTCATTCCGGCCGATCCTCTTTAGTCTTCTTCTCATTGTACCGATACTGTCCAGAAGCCTTTGATAAGCTTTTGGAAGATTTCTCGTATCGTCGTTCTACTGAAAAAGAAGGAGATATCCTGTGAAGCCAAAGATGTTAACCGACCCAATGTATCTATTGCTTCGAGAAGGGAACATTACTGAATTCAATACGCGATTTGAGGCAGGCGAAAAACCAGATTTTTCTAACTGCGATTTTCGGGGTGTGGATCTCCGTGAAATCGAGGTCACAGGCGTGGATTTTAGCGGAAGCTATTTTCGACAGGCAGACCTTCGTGGCGTAGATCTCTCCCAATGCAATTTAGAAGGGGCCAGTATTAATAGCGCACATATTTCAGGCACATTGTTTCCCAAAGAACTCTGCGCACAGGAAATTTTCCTGTCTCACCAACAGGGAACTCGGATGCGATACGGAATGTAAAGCCTTCACAAGAGAAGATTGATATACGACCTATAAGCTGGATTTGCCAGACCCAGCCCACTCTCTCAACTATGGCGTACTTCGAACAGACCCCGGGTACTTTTATCAGCTTCCATTCTTCTTTCAAGTCTCGCGCACATTTCTTCCATCACGTTCGTTGACAGTCTTTGCTCGTCTACTTACACTAAAATTCCTCAAACTCCTTGAGGCCTGTTGAACATTTCCAGCAGAAGGCCCGTATTTGACCAAGAAGAATTCAATGTCAACTTCCGTAGGCATGTTCAAAAAAGTCATCCAGCAAGGCCGCAGCCATTTTGACGAGCGGAGCGTACTCTCAGTACGTGAGCACGGCATAATGGCGAGAACGCCACTGGTGGCTTTTTTCAACATGCCCCTTTGAGAAATGTCTATGACCCATCCACATAACATCATCGCCCTCGTCTATGACTTCGATCATACATTGAGTCCTGATTACATGCAGGAGCATACGATTCTCCAACAGGCAGAGATTAATCCAAAAGATTTTTGGGATAGTTGTTGGGCTTTAATCAATGAGAAGGGGTACGATCCAGAACTGGCCTATATGAAACGGATGCTTGAAGAACCCCGCATTCGTAGTCTCTCCAATCAAGATCTCCGAGACATGGGGAGCCAATTATCTTTCTTTCCTGGTGTCCCTACCTTCTTTGAAGAACTGAACGAAATCCTCAAAAAACCTAAATACGAGGAAGTGCCTCTGCGCTTAGAACATTATGTCGTCACATCAGGGCTTAAGGCCATCTTAGAAGGCAGCTTGGTCGCCAATCAGGTCCAAAACATTTTTGGCTGTGAATTCGATGAAGAGGATGGGCACATCAGTTTCCCAAAACGAACAATTAGTCACACGCAAAAAACTCAATTTCTCTTTCGGGTAAATAAAGGTCTTACAGATTTAACAACCGATGTCAACGACCACATGCCCGAGGAAAGCCGGCGTGTGCCCTTTCAGCAAATGATCTACGTTGGTGATGGCCCAACAGATGTACCCTGCTTTACCGTCATGAAAAAAAATGGCGGGCTGGCCTTAGCCGTATATAATCCTGATGACAAGACTCGGCGTTCATTTGAAAAATGCCATCAACTCACCTACCATGCAGACCGAGTCCATTTCATGGCTCCGGCTGATTATCAACCAGGAAGTCATCTTCGTCTTATTCTTGAAAAGCATATTACCGAAATAGCTGATTCGATTGTTGAACGTCGGCGCCAAGGCTTGGAAGGTACTCGCATTCCTGCACCTACTCCATAACATCCATATCATCAAAAATTGTACGCTGTTGACCCTCTACACATTCATTCCATTGCACAACCTTTTTCCGGTCAAGTAAGGTACAAGAAGAATATGGCTATAGGCCTCACACCCGTAGGTGCCTCGTGCATGATCTAAACATTTCCCTTCGCATCAAATCGATTGTTCCGATACTTCTTCTGAGTCTACTCAGTACTCCCTGCTGGGCTGGTGATCCATTTGGCAATTCCGCACCGACTCCCAATAACAATTCCCCAATAGACATGGCATATGATCAGGTTGACTGGAATCGCGTGCAAGGCGTTTTTAGTTGGATCACGATGGCGCGCGGGTATAGTGATACGGCTTGGGATTCTTCTAGCGGACGACCGGGATGGATGACCATGGAAGATGCCTATGTCAGACCCGTTGACCCAGGTGTGTCTGAATTTCCAGTTGATACTGACATTTTTTATATCGTATTTGAAGGGCAACCATTAGATGCTCCTGCCCAATTCGCTGCAGCCTGGTTTACAATGAAAGACGGGAAGGTGACATCCAACACGCCAGTGGACAAAGACGTCATTGAACTCGATATGAATCAACGATTTGGATATTTTGAAATTTACCAGCCGGAACAAGGTTGGGAAACGAGCGACTACTTAGTCAAAATATTTTACGGCTCACCTGGGCAAGCACTCCACGACATCAACGTCATCGGTACCATGCAATTCACGATTAAATAAGTCTTCGACGTTTTCCATAACTCTCCTCGCTCATTCCAAAATTCGTCCTCAAATTTTCGTCAATTTCATTTCCAACATAGATACTCCTTTATCGATTAGTGCCAACCACAGAGAACAACTGAAAATTCTCTCTGAAGTAAGAGCTGACGTCCTACAAGAATTGTTCTCCTAGACATGATTTAGCCAAGCTCGCTACAATTTATACAGAACTGTCGCTTCTCGTTACGGGAATAAATACACATTCACCCGGGCCATTCCCATGGCAAAGTGGATAGAAGGAGATGAAACATGAAGCAAATATTCCTTATTTTTTGTCTAGCCGCCACAAGCCTTATCGGAAACGGTAAGGTGAATGCAGAGAGTCTCATTGCTACCTGGTCTATGAAAGATGCTCCGTCTATGACGATCGAGTTACAGGATCAAGACAATTTTCGAATGAATATGGGAACAGCAACCTATATCCTTGTGAACCAAGGAAAGGGATATCTGGTGTCTAAAGAAGATGGAGAGTGGGTGGCCATGAGCATGGAATCTATGAAAGAAATAATGAAAATGTCTGGCATCCAAGACTTAATGACCAAAATGAGCGAACAGCCCATTCAAGAAAATCATCCACCACAATTCGAAAAAACGGGACAAGTTGAGACCGTGGCTGGAATCAAAGGGGAAGTCTATAAGGTGTCAACGGACAATGGTAGAGGCGAACGAGAAACAGTAGAAATGGTTTTTGGTGACGATCCTCGATTAATGCGATTGTACCAAGCCCAAGCTCGATGGACTGAATCCACTGGAATCATGAGTGAACCACACGAATCGCCTCTCAGTGAATTCATGAACACATACGCAAAGAATGGACCTGCCGGCGCCATGTTACGGTATTCAAATGTCATGAAATTAGAATCATTACAAGAAACCACATTAGCGCAAAGCCGTTTCAACGTCCCACGAGTCAAAGAAATGAATTTGGGTTCACTCCAAGGAATGGAAAACCCACAGCAAACGGAAATACAAGATGAAGAAAAAAAAGAAACAGACCTAGATCTCGCCGTCGATGGTATAGGCTCTCTTCTCGAGGGCATATCTGGAATATTAGGAAAATAATACTTTCCGTTGTTTTAAGGGCGATAGGAAATGAGCCAGCTCTACATGCAACATTAAATGTTACCGGCTTAAATTGAAATTTCTCAGGGGGAGTATATCTGACTCCTGCGTGCATGAAACATAGATCATGAATGTCTTCGTCACTCTGTCGTTCACAATCAGAAATCAGAACCATTTTTCGGGTTTGCTAAGAAAGTATGCTTAATTCCCAGATGGCATTGCCGTCTATGAGTAAGACAAAAAAAGAGCCAGCCTTCTATCTGAAGGCCGGCTCTTTTTAATAAGACTGAATTTTATGAAGAAAGTTATTTTACGCGGCTGGGCCTTTTTTCAAACGCCAAAAACCTAGCCCAACCAAACCGGATCCTAAAAGTAAAATCGTCCCAGGCTCAGGTGTGGTGACAGGATTGACAGGACTAGCCGTGACCACTCGAATCCAATCTCCAGGTTCTGAGACTCGCATGCTCACCCGTATAGCATTGTTCATGACGAGGTATCCATCGGTTGTACCAAGCCCTGTACCATTATTCGATTCAATCCCGCGCGCATTAAAGGGCGCTGCGGGTCCGGAGCCTGCAAAAGTAGTCGTATAATTTGTTCCAGGAGCGCCAAGTTCAAAGGAGGAAAGCGATTCAAAAGTTCCAGATTTGTTAGACATGACCCCGAGAATCATATCTGAAAATGTCCAAGTAACTCCGCCGTGAAAACCAAGGGTATTGTTCAAAGTATTTAAAAAGATCATGTGACTACTGACCAAGGTCCCAGCTGCGATCGTTCCTCCTCCATCAATACGATGAGCTAGAGTAGTCAATACACCCTGAGCTTCATTGAACCCTTGCATTCCACTATTCGTCGTAGTGTCATCAAGTAAATGAGTAGGAGCTCCAATCGTTGTTGCTGCGCTCCCAAGGTTACTGTTTCCTTGAGATTGTGTGACAGTCATAATAGTGGCGTTAGCGTTAGACGCCAACCCAACTAGTGTAACCATGGCAAATGTTAAAATTACTCGTTTCATACTTGGCTCCTCATCTAAGGATTAGGGTATAGTCCATCCCAAAAGAATTTCCTTAAGCTAAAGCAATTATGATTCCAGTATATTTTCTTTAATTATTTCAATTGTTTATGAGCATTTATGCCAACTTCTTGAATAGTAAACGTAATTTTTATCGACTGTTTTTTAGTTAGGATTTATAAGAAATCCATGAAATTCTCAACTTTCCCAAACCGTTCTTTCTAGTTGTACTTACTTGTTATTCATTGTGTTTTCTATTTGTACTTAATGCCCATTTATGAGGTTTTATGGCCGTTGTAAACTTATTCAACACGTCACAAATTTTCAGACGAAACTCTCACCGCCTACGGGAAGGGAGTTGCAGAATAAACCTCAATTTATTTAGTAAAATCAGATACTAACGAGAAGGATTGGATTCAGGAGTCGGTGCGAGAGGTTGGGAACCGGTGGGGCGACGGGAACGAAGAATTTCTTCTAGGGTGAGCAAGGCGTCGCGTCCGGAGTTGGATTCAAACCCTTTGGAAACGCTGGCGTCGGCGTAGGTGTGACCCTGCTGTTGGGTTGCACTTTGACTCAAACTTCCGGACCAGGGGCGAGGGTCCTTCGAGCCATTTTTTCGACCCCACGCTGCAAGGCAGGCTTTTGCGATGATTTTGTTAAGCGGGGCAGGATTATACAACATCTTTTTGATGTTCCAGGGCGTGAGACTCAATGGATTATAGCCATTGGAGAGATAGCCTTCTGACAACAGGCGTTCTTCCAGATCCGTGTTGGGTTGGATGCCTAAGAAAAACATCAGTGGAAACACCTTCTCTTCTCCTAAAATCGACGCAACCATCTTGTATGACTCGATGCTTTGTAGCAGCGTCTCTTCTGTTTCGTCCGGAGAATTGAGGGAGTAGTTTAAAATCACTCGACCGTTGAATCCTGCTTCTTTGAGATGGCGACATCCATCATAAAGATGTTCCAACTTGAATCCCATATGCAGACTATTGAGCACTTTTTGGGATCCTGCCGTAACGGCTACTTCTAAATCACCCACCCCGGATTGCACCATGAGTTTTGCCATAGGTGCATTGATCAAAGACGTGCGTATATACCCTGACCATTCAATATCTAATTTCTGAGAAATGATCCGCTCGAGAATTTCAGTGCATTGCGGATAGGCTTCTTTACCCGTAATAAATTGGGCATCCGTAAACCAAAATCGTCGGGCACCCCATTGATGGTAATACTGTGCGATATCGTGTACGACATTTTCTGCTGGACGATAGCGTACACGCTTTCCTTCGATATAGGGATAGAGACAAAACGCACAGTCGTAGGGGCAACCACGCTTACTTTGCACTCCGATACTTTCACCAATGTATTCCTGGTATTGAGGGAAAATCGAGGTGAGATACGGAATATCGACTGACAAAGAATCCAGCAAAGCCGGAGTCGGTTTCGCACCTTTAGTCACGCGCCCTTGTTCTCGGATAATAAATCGTTCCTCACTGAGCGATTCACCGTTTAACACTTTCAGGATGGCATCTTCGCCTTCCCCCAAAATGCCGATGATCCCTTCAGGCAGTTTGTCCATCAATTGATCCGCAAAAGCCGTGAACGCCCCACCCCCGATCATCATTCTGGTCGAAGGAAATTCTTTTTGTATCAGCCAGGGATAGGCAAGGTTGCTTCGAATATCAGTGTAATACCGATACAGATTGCGAAGCCCTTGAAAAGAGGCCACCACACGCTTAAATGGGTTACTGGCATAGTAGAAATTGAAAGCATGTTCGAGGGACGCATCGCCTTCATGTGGGGAAAATATTTGAATATCTCGCCACGAAAAACCAACTAAATCAGGCTGAAAGGCCTTGGTGGCCTCTCGCAGTTTGGCCTGACGTTGATTGGGAGGGAAGAGAGAGAGGTCTAGGATTTGTTGTCGAACATCTGGGCGCCGCCGATGAATAAAATCGGCCAGATAGGTGATCCCCGTCGGATACACTTTTTTACAGGGAAGAAAGACATACAGAACTGAATTCATCGCGTTACTTCACCGCCACATGGATCGCGACGATACCACCCGTTAAATTGTCGTAGTCCACTGTCTCAAAACCCGCATCTTTCAACATTTCGCACAACCGGTGTTGATTGGGAAAATTCCGAATCGAAGCGGGTAGATATTCATACACGCCCGTCCCATCTCTCGCCACAACGGTACCAATCCAAGGGAGTAAATGAAACGAATACCAATCATAGATCTTACGAAATCCAGAAGACACCGGACGGGAAAATTCCAAACAGACAAAACGCCCACCGGGTTTCAATACACGGGAAATTTCTTGAAGGGCTTGCGGAAGATTGCCGACATTGCGAATACAAAAACCAGCAGTCACTGTCTCGAAAGAATTGTCAGGAAAAGTGAGATGTTCCGCATTCATTTGTAAGCAGGCTATTCGATTGGCCAACTTTTTCGAGCGTACTTTTTGTTGACCCACTCGCAACATCGCCACATTCAAATCAGCCGCAATGATGTTTGAGGAAAATTCGAGATGGCGATCCAACAAAATAGCCAGATCACACGTCCCCGCCCCTAGATCTAACGCCTTCGTATTCGGCTGTTTTGGGATATGCGCGATCGCCTTACGCTTCCAGGAATGGTGCAGGCCAAAACTCAGTAGGGAATTATTGAGGTCATAAAATCGAGCGATTGCCGTAAACATTCGTTGAACGGCTTGCTCGCGCGCTGGCCCGGTCCATGTGGAGGCCGCTTTGCCTGGGAGTTGAGAATCTTCCATAGTCGGAACCATTCACAGGAGGTAGCACCCGTTCTTGGGATTTGTCAAATAACACGGGGGCATCAGCTTCATACACGAAGACTCTACATGGCAGGATACTTAAATAAACAAGGTGGTTTCAGCACCAGCACAGGCTGCGAGAATGGCCGGGAGTCCCATGACTTCATCAACACCATCATTCACAGCTTGGGCATCGACACCCATATATTCTAGACCAGCACTGCACGCCACGAGCTTGAACCGCCCAACGAGCTTGGCTTCCTTGAACATGTCAGAAATAAGTGGCACCTTCCGTTCTTGAATCAGCCGGGCCACTTCAGTCGCTTGTGCAGCATATTCTGGGGGGAAATCTAATTCATTCAACCTTCCCTCGGCCAACTTTTTGATCGTCCAGAAGAGCAACACGACCATGACATCCTTGCCCATTGCAGAAGCAGTCAGCCCCAAGGTTGCGACTTGATGAAGCTTATCGTACGTCGCATTGTGGGCGTAAATGACAAACTTCGCCTTTTCCTCGTTCAAGAGTTCAGTACTCACCAGCGTCGTCACTCCAACAGTAGCATGTGAAAGAGGTCAAGCGATCCACGACTTACCGCCTGTCAGGACGAATAAGGGCAGGTGGTTTCCGCCGAATGAGTGAAAAATCTTCTTCTTCGTACAACAAACAACATTTGAGACGACCGCAAACCCCAATACGATGGCTATCCATATTGTTGATCGGGCCATCCCCACGACCGCGTGGGTATACCGGCTTGAAATCCGTTAAAAAGCTTGAACAACACAACACCAACCCGCATGTATCGACGCCACTGAGACGTCCGGCTTCCTCCCGAGAGGAAATTTGCCGCATTTCAATTCGACATCCAAAACGACGAGCCAGATCTTTCACGAGTTGCCGAAAATCAATCCGGTCATCGGCTGTATAGGTAAACGTGAGTGATCGCCGACTAAAGGAGCCAAAGACTTCTACCAATTTCATCTTGAGACCTAAGGTCTCAATCAGTTCAAGGCAAAAGTCATGACCTTCTTGTGCTAAGCGCTGTTGTCGCGCCACACTTCGTTCGTCTTCTTCATTCGCCTTGCGAATAGTCGTACGCATCGCTCGCATAGGTGGTGAAAATGGTAACTGTTGCGGAGGGAGATAGACCTTTCCAAAGGTATGATCACCATCGAGATCTAATAGAACCCAATCATCAACTTTTACCGAAGGGTCGTCTGTTCGAGTTTTTTTCACCTCTCCCAGATCTCGCACTTTGACGCCGATCACAATGATCTGATCGGGATATGTTTCTTCTTCAATTTCGGGTGCCATAACGGATATTTCCCAGGATGAAATAGTGACGTGGGCTGTATTGAGACTCAATCATACCGAACTTGGGTCAAGAGACCAAGATACACAGATAGGAAAGCCAATCGGCTCATGAGCTCGTTAGGCCCAACATGTTCTCATCCCCCTGCATTTCGTAAGAATGAGGGTGTTTCGTGGTCGACTTGAAAGAGAGTAACAGGAGCTAATTGATCTGAATAATGGCGTATGGTGGTGTCGCCCTGAGACCCAGGTTGAAACACATCAAACGCTTGGCCTTGATGATACCGACATCCAAACGGTTCCAGTTCTTGCTTGAGTGCCTCAGGTGCATCCCAATGTGCCGTCAGCAACGCCGTCCTCGCTGGATTCCGCCCACTAAACATAAACGAGAGGTGATCGGGGTACCAATCGGCTCCGCCTGTGGCATATGAGACGAACTGCTTGGCTTGCGCGGTTTGGCACAAA
>JAJDBQ010000072.1 GCA_029261255.1 Nitrospirales bacterium | reverse complement strand
AGGGTGTGGATGGGAGAAGTCTCAAACGGTCTGTCCAATAATTGGCAGATGCACAGCGATGTCCCTCCACCCCCGACCCCTCTCAGCTTCTCAAGAATGAACAGAAAACACCATACAAGCACAGCGAGTTGGTCTGCTCTCTCTTGCGTCCGTTCCATCCAACATGGCCAGACGGGGCGTCAGTGGTTTTGCCTACTTTTCCCAAAAGAAAAGTAGGTCGTCTGCCGGGACGAAACCCGGCAACATCAAATTGCGTAGAATTTTAGCGAGAGATTGATGGCTCACCCGATATTGGATTTTTCCAAAATTTTTGAACCAGTATCATAGAAATTAGGTGAAGATACAAAGGCAGAAATAGATAGAAGGGGACCACCAGCATGGGGCCTTCCTCTTCATTAAGGAAAAAAATGTCGAGCGCAACTAAACACAAAAAGAACCCAAGCATGAAAAACTTCCCGCCTGTTTTCTGATACACCGGGCTTAACTGAGTAATGACAGCAAGACCAGAAAATATATTGGCCCGCAGTGCCTAGTCCCCATACATCTAAAATAGATTCAGTGTAAAAACTAGTGACCGTCAAGAATCCTCCAAAAATTAGGCATAAAAAAAAACTTATGCCCAACAGCCATTTTTCGCTAGAAGATTGAAATCGTATTAAATGGATCATATCGGCCCGCGACGTCCATATACACAAATAATTTCATTTGAGAAGTTCACCAGACGCACTAATTAATCTATCCTGAAAAGGTAAAATATCGTGCATTTTTTTCACGTATGTACTTCACTTTAAAAGGAAGCAATTCAGTCATCAACATTTTATCATTTGTCCCTCTTAAGCCTAGGAATCAAAGAAATCACGCGCGATGAACTCTGTTGCGGAATAGATAAATCTGGCACACAGCTGAGATGCAGCCATAGCAGAATAGAAAATCGCACGTTGCGGTAAGAAACTACGGGGTAATGGGCTGAATCCATTCGCAGAAAAAAAAGAGAGCTTTCCGAGATCTGGAACAATCTCGAAAAGCTCTCTTTTAGAAAAAATGACTCTTAGCGTACTTAGGCTTGGTGCATATGCTGGCTCAAGAAATTTTCTGTACCAACCTGCTTCATTGTTTCGATTTGCGTCTCGATCCAATCAATATGTTCTTCTTCACTGGTGAGAATCACTTCCAGCTTCCCTCTTGTATTGAAATCGCCAACTTTGACGCAATGCTCAATCGCTTCCGTTAATAATTTCACGGCTTCATGCTCCAGCTTCAAATCGGATTTAAATTGTTCCGGCACGGTTTCGCCAATTTTGAGCGTGCCCAACCGTTGCAAGTTGGGGAAGCCATCCAAAAACAGAATATGCTCAATAATTTGTTCCGCATGCTTCATTTCATCAATAGCATGTTTCCGAATTTCGTTATGCAACACCGTATAGCCCCAGTTGCCACACATTTCTCCGTGGAGAAAATATTGATTGATCGCGGTTAACTCGTTCGTCAACACTTTATTCAAAAAATCGACGACGCCTTTTTTAGCTTTCATAAGAAACCTCCTTGCAGAAAGATGATAGACCAGCCTCTCGTACTATTTAGATATTCCCCAATTGGCCCAAGGGGATATTTTGTTCTATTGTTCGTGTTTCTTGAGATATCTTATCGGTCTTTTCTTGGACAGGTCAAGTGTTTTATGTAAGTGAAAATAACTAATATTGATTTTCCTTCTCAATATCGTTGATCTGAATTGTCAAGATCACTGTTACGCAGAGGCCTAATTCCCTGAAAGAGATTTACCCGACCTACCCTTCCTCCACATCCGAATGAGTAATTCGTAATTGATAGGACTGTTCAAAACAGTTGCTCAGCAAGGCCGCAAGCAGCAAGGAGAGATGAGGCGTACCTTCGTACGTCGAATCTTCCGCGCAATGAGAACGCTGCTGACGACTATTTTCAACAGTCCTATGAAATCTTCACGGCCGTTCCACTAACACTCACCATCAACATGCTGCCCTTCTCCCCCATCACCTCGTAGTCCAAATCAATCCCCACGATGGCATTTGCTCCAACTTCTAGTGCCTCTTCTTGAATCTCACGGAAAGCGGTTTCCCGAGCTCTGGCTAATTCTTTTTCATATGAGCCAGATCGTCCACCAACAACATCTCGAATCTTTGCAAATAAATCACGGATAAAGTTTGTGCCGAGTACCGCTTCCCCTGTCACCACGCCTAAATATTCTGTAATGCGATGACCTTCAATATTCTGTGTCGTCGTGATTATCATCTCTTTCTCCCTTCATTAAAAGAAACAACTAGGATCTGTTGAAAAAAGTCGCCAGCCTTCGCGCTCGGCGCTGAAGCCAGCTTTGGCGCGCAAGCGGCCGAACCTACTCCGCTGAAGTAGCTTTGGCTACGAAGGCCGAGAGCGGCTTCGCACAGGCAGGTCGCCCTTTTTCCGTGCTCACGTACAGCAGGTACGCTCCGCACGAAAAAAACTGCGGCCTTGCTGAACGAACTTTTTTGAACAGATCCGAAGACTCTGGTTCCACAGATCATCTAGAGCAAATTTGCCTTTTGAAGTTCGGCATTCTTCAACACTCCTTCAGCAGTTCCAACTGGGTCATGTCAAGAATATATGCTGATTTTTACAGTCTGTTGTTACCTGATGATTCACTCAATAAACCAGTAGGTGCTTGTTCCTGAGCAACAATTCGACCCTCTCTCTGGTATGCGCATTTTTTATTGCTACCATGCTCAATAAATAGGCAATCTGCTAAACTCATTGCCTACCTTGAATGCGCCGAGCGCCACATCCATTTATCCACATCTTTATGCCCATTTTCTGTGGGATGAGAGTTCGACTATTATTGACGATATCTGTATCGTAGGCTCAAACGATTGCATAGTGATTCAGCTCTGCTCACATCTAGACATTCTGTATTCTGCAAAATTTTCAAGACAAATTGACTTCGTGAGAAGTACTGATTAGGATTTTCTTCAAGGATACTATTCTTGCGTTCAGAATTCGTTCACCTCCACCTCCACACACAATACAGCCTCCTTGATGGGGCGAACCAACTCACGCCACTCTTTCAACAAGTGAAAGATTATGGGATGCCGGCTGTCGCCATGACAGATCACGGCAACCTGTTTGGGGCCATTGATTTCTATCAAAAAGGAAAGAATCATGGCGTCAAGCCGATTATTGGGTGCGAAGCCTATATGGCACCTGGCAGCCGCAGTCAAAGATCAGGACACACCGCGCATACGGAGTATTATCATCTGATTTTACTCGCCACCAACCAAGTCGGCTATCACAACCTCATCAAACTTTCCAGCAAAGCGTACCTTGAGGGTTTTTATTACAAACCCCGAATGGATAAAGAGCTGTTACAGGAGCATCACGAAGGACTCATTGCGCTGTCAGGTTGTTTAAGCGGTGAAGTGCCGAAATTAATCGGGCAAGGTGACCTCGAAGGCGCCATCCGTGTGGCTGATGAATATCGGTCGATCTTTGGGAAAGACAACTATTATTTGGAAGTACAAGCCAACGGGCTAGAGCAGCAACAGATTGCGAATGCCGGGTTGATGGCCATGCATCGAAAAATGGAGATCCCGTTAGTGGGGACCAATGATTGCCATTACCTCAACAAACGCGACGCCCGGCCTCATGAAATCATGCTGTGTTTGCAGACAGGCAAAACACTCAAAGATCCCAACCGCATGAAGTTCGATACGGATCAATTGTATGTGAAATCGATGGAAGAAATGGTCACGGAGTTTGCCGAATTTCCTCGAGCGGTCTTGAATACCACACAGGTCGCCGAGCAATGCGATCTCACGCTAGAATTCGGCACGAACTATCTCCCAGACTATCATGTGCCAGAAGGTCAAACGCATGACTCCTATCTGCAACATCTGTCTGAAGAAGGCCTGCGTCAACGCTTACGCGAACGTCCCACATCCATTCCCCTTGAGGCCTATCAACATCGCTTAACCACTGAGTTAGCCGTCTTGAATGCGATGGGCTATGCCGGCTATTTCCTCGTCGTCTGGGACATCATTAATTTTGCACGATCACGGAAAATACCAGTTGGGCCAGGACGAGGCTCTGCCGCAGGCAGTCTCGTCGCCTACGCTCTTCGAATCACCGATATAGATCCATTGACCTACAACCTGATCTTCGAACGTTTTTTGAATCCTGAACGCGTGTCTTTGCCGGATATTGATATGGACTTTTGCATGGACCGCCGAGGAGAAGTCATTAATTATGTGATCGAGAAATATGGTGAAGAGCATGTCTGCCAAATTATTACCTTTGGCACACTCGGCGCGAAAGCTGCCATTCGTGATGTCGGGCGAGTCATGGATTTTCCCTATGCCGATGTCGACAAGGTGGCCAAGCTTGTTCCGACCCAACTCAACATCACACTGAAAGACGCCCTCCAGCAGGAGCCTCGTCTACAAGAATTGGTGGATGGTGAACCTGGCATGAAAGAGCTCATGGATACGGCCATGGCCTTAGAAGGATTAGCTCGCCATGCCTCGACCCATGCTGCCGGCGTGGTCATCTCGCAAAAACCTCTCATGGAGCATGTGCCACTCTATAAGACGAGCAATGGCGACGTGGTCACTCAATACACCATGACCGATTTGGAAAAAGTCGGCTTGGTCAAATTCGACTTTCTTGGATTGAAAACACTCACCATGATTCACGATGCCGTCAGGCTCGTGCATGCCTCACAAGCACCGGACGATCAATTAGATATTCAGAATTTATCACTTGATGATCTAGACACCTTTGCGTTGCTGAGTTCAGGGAAAACATCCGGCATTTTCCAACTGGAAAGTTCCGGCATGCGTAACTTACTGGTAAAAATTAAGCCAGAAACCTTTGAAGATCTCATTGCCATTCTTGCCCTCTATCGGCCTGGTCCGCTAGAAAGCGGCATGGTCGACGATTTCATCAAACGAAAACGCGATCCATCACAAATCGTGTACGAACCTCAAGAGCTCGAACCGATCTTAAAAGAAACCTATGGCGTCATCGTCTATCAAGAACAGGTCATGGCGATTACCAACCAATTAGCTGGATTTTCCTTGGGACAGGCCGACTTGCTGAGGCGGGCTATGGGCAAGAAAAAGCATGATGAAATGGCCAAGCAAAAAACCTTGTTCATTTCTGGGGCGAAAGAAAAGGGGATCCCGGAAAAATTGTCCGAAAAGATCTTTGATCAAATGGCCTTTTTTGCCGGGTATGGATTCAATAAATCGCACTCGGCCGCGTACGCCTTAGTCACCTTTCAAACGGCCTATCTCAAAGCGCATTATCCCACAGAGTTTATGGCAGCCATTCTGACCTCAGAAATGGGGAATACGGATAAAATGGTGGGGTACTTTAGTGAATGTCGAGAACTAGGATTAAAAATATTACCGCCTGATGCGAACCAGAGCTTAAAGAATTTCAGTGTCGTCCCTGAGGGCATTCGA
>JAJDBQ010000071.1 GCA_029261255.1 Nitrospirales bacterium | reverse complement strand
GTGCTTGGCGTTGTGCGCGTTAGCCGGGCCTGTGTGGTCTCAACTACCGCAGCCGGTATTTCGGGCTGAATCCGCATTAGTCATGGTCTTGGATGTTTCGCGTTCGATGGATGCCCAGGATGTCGCGCCATCTCGACTCACCCGTGCGAAACATAAAATATTAGATATTCTCCAAGCCCGCCAAGAAGGACAAACCGCATTGGTGATTTTTGCGGGGGAGTCCTTTGTCGTGTCCCCGCTGACGGATGATGCTCGAACCATGAAGACCTTGGTGCAAACGCTTGAAACGAATCTTATGCCGGTTCAAGGGAGTCGTCCGGACTTAGCTCTGCAAAGGGGGAATGAACTCTTAGAGCAAGCAGGGATATCGGGAGGCGATCTCTTACTCATCACTGATGGCGATGCGGAACCGACGACATTAGCCACGATGAAACAAATTGCGGGTAAAGGAAGAAGTATTTCAATTTTGGGCGTCGGCACAAAAGATGGGGCTCCCATCCCTGAACAAGGTGGGTTTGTGAAAGATCAGACCGGAGCCATTGTTGTTCCGAAGTTAGATGCCGGCTCGTTGCAAACTGCCGCGCAAGCCGCCGGTGGCCGGTATGCCACTGTTTCGCTCGATGATCAGGATTTAGACGTGCTTCTCCCTTCTGTTGAGACTTCAACCATTTCGACAACGAATAGTGTGAACCAACGTACGACGGATATCTGGAGAGAGGAAGGACCCTGGTTAGTTGCAGTGTTACTCGCAGTGGTCCTTCCGGCCTTTCGGCGTGGATGGGTGGGTGTGGTGCTTGCGGTACTACTGCTCCCCCAAGTCAGTCAGGCATTTTCTTGGGAGAATGTGTGGGAGCGACCCGATCAACAGGCGGTAGAAGCCTTAGAACAGAACGATCCCAAGAAAGCCGCAACGTTGTTTGAAGAGACTGATTGGAAAGGCATTGCCCACTATCGGGCCGGTGACTATGAACAAGCCGAACAAGTCTTTTCGGGATTGGATTCCCCGGAAGGGCATTACAATCGAGGCAATGCATTAGCCAAGTTGGGGAAATTTCCCGAAGCGCTAGCGTCCTATCAATCGGCGCTGACACAACAGCCGGATCATGAGGATGCGCAACATAATTTAGATCTCCTCAAAAAGATGTTGGAGGATCAGCAATCCCAATCGTCTGAGGACGGTGATTCCGAACCATCAGATTCGTCTTCGGATGATCAACAACAGAAGGGTGAGGGTGGAAAATCCGATCCACAGAATAAAGATGAAGCATCGGAGAAAAGCGAGCAAGGAGAAGACGCAGGTCAAGAAGATTCACCACAGAAAGGCCAAGAAAAAGAGTCTTCTTCCAGCTCAGCTCAAGATTCGGCAGAGAAGGGCAACGAACCTGAGGATGCAGAATCCCAGAACGCTTCTCAGGAGAATGATCCAAAGCCGGAAGAGACGGAGCCATCAGATGCCGCGCAAGCCTCTCCTGGTGAAGACGAGAACGAGACTGACGATCAGCAGCAACAAACCGCGGCTTCACAGTCTGAGGAAGCGAGTGAGGAACAGAAATCGGAGCAGGCGCTGCAACAATGGCTGCGGCGGATTCCTGATGACCCTGGGGGGTTGTTGCGGCGGAAATTTATTTTGGAGCATCGGCGGCGTTTAGAGGCGGGGACGGCGGTGGATGCGTCGGGGAGGCCGTGGTGAGGAATGCAGAGAGTTTTTACATGGTCATTCCGAAATTTTTTATCGAGAATCCATCTTGAGAATTTCTTAAAAGTTGTTGGTAGGTGGAACACGTTGAATGTGGTTGCCCAATAGACACTGTCTAAGTGATTTTCTGTGATGCCGGGTCTCGGCCCGGCAGCCGAGGCCCTTTTGTTTCGGCAAAAGGACCCAAAACCATGTTGGCCGTGGCGTGGCCCTTCGGGTGCCCTCGCGGTTTGCCGACTCCGGCGGCGCGCAAACTCGCTGCGCTCAGACAGTGCGCGCCTTTTCTCCGGTGTCAGCTGCACTGCTCGGCCTCGCCACAAGGCCAGTTCTCTTGCAACCCTCGCCTACTTGGGGGAGAGGCAAGGGTGAAGGGGGAGACGTCAATTAGGAACTGGATGTGGAATAGAGGAACAGGCAATTCAAGGCAACGGGTTCGCGGGAAGACGTCTGAGAAGATTTGGTGCATCTCATGAAGCGATTGTTGATCATTGTGTTGGTGTTGGGGATGAGCACGCTTGGCTATTGTTTTTTCACCTTTCTCACTTATTCATGGCATCAGAAGATGACGATAGAAGTGGAAGTCGATGGCCAAGTCTATTCTGGCTCTAGCGTGATGCGAGTGAAATGGCGAAAAAATGATCCGATGGGGGCAACCCATGGGCCGTCCTGGATATCAGGCATTCGAGGCGAAGCGGCTTTTGTCGAGATACCAGAACGGGGAGTGCTATTTGCCCTTATGAGTTTTTCTGGAAATACCTCTTATGCCGCCGACTTGCCCACGCGGATTATGACGGGGCGCAACAAAGGCTGGGCTCGTGGGGAGGAAGAATTTACGGCCGTGGAAAAGGCCAAGGGACAGATATTGACGGTTACTAAACCGCACTATCCCCTTTTGGTGACCTTCGAGGATATCACTGACTCTCAAACGATTAAGGTTGTGGATCCAGCGAATCTGACGCCCACGTTTGGGCCTGGAGTTTCGCTCAAACGTGTCACTTTAGAAATCACCGATGAGCCTGTAACCCGGGAGGTGATTGAGCAAGTGTTGCCGTGGTTTTATAAGGTGGAAAGTATAATTCCAAGGGCGCTATTGCCGCGCTACGAGAAAGATGCTACGCCAGAACAAAAAATAAGTTTATTAGATTTTGTGGATGGGAAAACATTTCGAGAAAAAAGAATAGATAATAAAAGGTAAATCGATAAGATGCCTTTTAGATTTTTCGGAGAGGGATCTTGTGAAATAGCTATGGTAGGTGAGCATAGAAAAAGGAGAAGTACGCTGATGGTGGGGATTTTAAATCTTTTCATCGTGGTTCTGTTGTTAGGCGCTTTGAGTGGTCCCACTTCGGTGTGGGCGCAATCAGTGAAGGCGTATGTGGATCGGAATCCGGTGATGGCTGATGAGACTTTACGGTTGGTGGTTGAAGCGGAGGGTGTCTCGTCTAGTGATGCGCCGAGTTTGCAGGCGCTGGAAGAGAATTTTTCGTTGTTGGGAACGAGTCATAGTCAGCAGATGAGTATCATCAATGGTCGGACCTCTTCTGTGACGAGGTGGGTGACGACGTTGGCTCCTAAGCGGATTGGGATGTTCACTATTCCTGCTATTCAGGTTGGGAATCGCTCGAGTCTTCCTCTCTCTGTCACGGTGAAGGATCCTAGACAGGCAACGGGAGCTGATGCTCAGCGAGATATTTTCTTGGAAGCAGAAGTCGATTCGCATTTTCCCTATGTCCAAGGCCAGGTTCTGTTGACGCTGCGATTGATGTCGGCGGTGTCTCTGCAAGAAGGGAAATTGGATGATCCCGATATTGAGTGGGGGATGCTCGAACGAGTGGGCAAAGATGCGTCGTTTGAAACGGTTCGGGATGGACGTCGCTATCACGTGACGGAGCGTCGCTATGCCATTACGCCTCAGAAGGCTGGCGAGCAGATCATTCCACCTGTTTTGCTGTCTGGCGCGATTCCCGATGAACGATCTCAGCGTTTGCCGCTTGAGAACTTTTTTGACAATCGTCGACGTGGCCAAGGTAACGGGCCTTTTTCGTCAATGTTTCAGACGACTCGGCAGATTCATATCCGGAGTCCTAAAGTTTCCCTGACGGTCAAAGAGGTGCCCGAAGAGATGAAGGGAAGTCTGTGGTTGCCTGCTCAAGAATTCACCATCAAGGAAAGTTGGTCTGGGGATACTGAACATATCAACATGAGTGAGCCCCTCACTCGAACAGTGGTGATTTACGCGAAGGGATTGCGTGGAGAACAATTGCCGGAATTGCCAGTCCCTGATTATGGAACGATTAAAACATATCCGGACAAAGCTCAAACGAATACGGGGTTTGATGGAACCTGGATTGTTGGCACGCGGGAAGAAAAATACGCCTTGGTGCCTACAAAACCTGGTTCGGTGACGGTTCCTGGCATTCGCATCCCCTGGTGGAATATTGAAGCAGCGAAATGGGAAACAGCCGAATTACCACCGCGGATATTGAAGGTGCTTGGTGATCTTCCGCCGCAATCAGCAGCGATTCCCCAGCAACAACCTGATCGGTCGTTAGATACTGCCAACGTCGTTGAAGACGTGCCTATACAGGTTTCTTTAGATTCACCACGCCAATCCCCCATGCTGGTTGGATCAAACCAATGGTTTTGGATTGCGGGCGGGTTGCTGGGCATATGGGTGCTCACGCTTGTGGGTTGGTGGTGGGATCGACGACGGCGAAGACATTCAAGCGACGTAGGCATGAGCACAAAAGTGCAGGAGACGTTAGAATCGGAACGAAAAGCGATGCAGGCGGTCAAGGCGGCCTGTCTTGAACAATCAGCTCCTAAAGCTCGAGAGGCCTTGATGAATTGGGCTTCAATCAAGCAACAGGGAAAACCCTGTTTAAGCTTGGGAACGGCTGCTCGAATGTTGACTGCTCCTGTTCCACATAATACAGGTGTGGAAGAAGCCATTTGGAACTTAGACAGAACCTTGTATACTACAACTGAACAACATGCCTGGGATGGTCAACGTTTCTGGGAAACCATCCAGCCAGCCATGACCGCGAAACCCCAAAAAAAGAAGAGTACCCACGAATCATTACCGGAGTTGTATCTGAATTAAATTGCTATTCTTCCCCTCCTTTGTATGGAGGGGCTAGGGGAGGTAGAGACTGCGACATACCATTGATGTTCATGTTACTTGCCATGATCAATTGACCAACTGTGGCTATTGATGAATTCTACCCCGCCTTAATCCTCCCCTTACTAAGGGGAGGTATTGAGCAACGATGTGTAGGGGAGATCCTAGAAACCCAAGCCTCCCAGGAAATTGGTTAGACTCCTGATTTTATTACTAGATTGATATGAAGAGGTAGATATGACAACTATGGTTGAGATTAAGAATTTGCGGAAGACCTTTGGTTCGATCGTTGCCGTCGATGGGGTGTCGTTTACGGTCGGCAAAGGGGAAGTACTTGGGTTTTTAGGCCCGAACGGGGCTGGAAAATCAACCACGATGAAAATGATTACAGGGTTTCTCACTCCGACTAGTGGGACTGTGCGCGTCTGTGGTCATGATGTGCAAGATGAGGCCCTTGCCGCTAAGACACGCATTGGCTATCTACCAGAGGGGGCTCCCGCCTATCACGATATGACCCCAGCTTCTTTTCTGACGTTTGTCGGTGAGATGCGCGGTCAACGTGGAGATGTCCTCAAGCGGAGAATATCGGAGGTCGTGGCAAAAGTGAATTTGCAATCTGTGTTAGACCAACCGATTGAAACTCTTTCAAAGGGCTTTAAGCGTCGGGTGGGTCTGGCGCAGGCGATTTTGCATGATCCAGATGTGTTGATCTTGGATGAGCCGACTGATGGTTTAGATCCGAATCAAAAATACGAAGTTCGTGCGCTCATTCGTGCGATGGCTCAAGAGAAAGCCATTATCTTGTCTACCCATATTTTGGAAGAAGTCCATGCCGTCTGTTCTCGTGCGATGATCATTGCAAAAGGCAAAGTGGTCTCAGATGGTACGCCGGCTGAACTAGAAGGGCAGTCGCCCACGCATAACACGGTGCTGATTACTCTCAGTGGCGTTGAGACGACGATAGCGCACGACAGATTAATGACGGTCAAAGGTGTGAAAAAAATAGAAGATCAAGGCAAAGATGGAGATCTTGTACGATTGAGAATTTTTCCTGATGAAGGGCAATGGATTCTTCAAGATGTTGGACAATTTGCCAGGGAGCAAGGATGGGATGTTCAAGAACTCTATCAAGATCGAGGACAGTTGGATGACGTCTTTCGTCTGTTAACGACACCGCAACAAGCACTATCATAAAAAAAGAATCAGAAGTAGTTACGTCAGCAAGGAGGCATTGTGGACCGTATACGGGTTATCTTTAAGCGGGAGTTTGCAGGATATTTCTCGACTCCAATCGCAGCCGTGTTTATCGTCATCTTTCTCATGCTCAGTGGAGCCTTTACCTTTTACTTGGGTAATTATTTTGTTCGTGGGCAAGCTGACCTCGCGCCATTTTTTAATTTCCATCCTTGGCTCTATCTGGTGCTCATCCCGGCCCTGGCCATGCGCTTGTGGGCAGAAGAACGGCGTTCGGGTACGATCGAACTCTTGCTGACATTGCCCGTGACGATGTGGGAAGCCGTCGCCGGAAAATTTTTAGCCGCGTGGTGTTTCACCGGCGTGGCTCTGGCGTTGACCTTCCCCATGTGGATTACCGTCAATATATTGGGCGAGCCTGATAATGGCGTGATCTTCGCCAGCTATATGGGTAGTCTCTTGATGGCCGGTGGGTTTTTATCCATTGGTTCCTGTATTTCAGCTCTCACAAAAAATCAAGTCATTGCCTTTGTTGTGAGCGTGGTGATTTGTTTGGGATTTATCTTAAGCGGCTTCCCGATGGTCTTGGATATGTTCGGATGGGCACCCCAATTTCTACTTAGCGCGGTGAGCTCCTTTAGTTTCTTGACGCATTTTGAATCCATTAGTAAAGGGGTGTTGGACTTGCGCGACATCTTGTTCTTCCTCTCTTTCATTGCGTTTTGGTTATTTGCGACGGTCACCGTCATCGATATGAAAAAAGCGGAATAAGCATAAGGATTATCCATGAATATTGAAATGACGAGTCACATCATGAGGGACTTATGAATAAGCGATTATTGACAGGAACTGGCATTGCCTTGGCCGCCGTCTTGTTTGGGGCGTTCAATATGATCAGTAGCGCGGCTTTGCGTT
>JAJDBQ010000008.1 GCA_029261255.1 Nitrospirales bacterium | reverse complement strand
CTGTGTGAAAACTCTGTATAAAATTTGCATCTAAAAATTTAGACTTCGAGGATCGTCTGTATTCCACGATCTCTGTATAAGCAAGGGTTGAAGTACCCCCTGAATCCAGAGAATTACGAGTTTTCACACAGCCTGGGTCGGGAGCCGACAGTCTCACTTATCAAATGCCACAGTCTTTTTTCGCTTTTTGCCGAAGGGGAAATTGATTCTCCAAGGAATCTCGATTGGCACTGGTTTGGCCACTTATGAAAATGGATCATACAGAATTTATGGTTCTCGGGTCTTTCATGTGTGTTACTGAAGTATTCAGTCTCCCAAGATCCGACGCCTGCTGACTGGCATCTGGGTCGGACGCTCCAATAGTTTTGCGGGCCTTGTTTGAGCGTAGCGAGTTGGCGCGCACTCCGAAGGTTAGCGTCCGACCTATCCTATATGGCCAGGCTGGGCGTCAATGGTTTTGGGTCCTTTTTCCAAAACAAAAGGGCCTCGGCTGTCTGGCCGATACCTGACAATACTTAAAAGCTTTTTGGCATGAGAGTTGAGACCACAAGGGCAATGTGGTTGCCGGCTAAAACTCTTTGATCTGTCTGATCTGAAAACCGATGGAGTTAAGAACGACCATGTTGTGGGAAGGCGTTAGGAAAGGGAAATGCGTTACAACTTGATGTCGATGAAGGCTTGTTGTTTCAGCTTGTTCATCCATTCATTATAGGCTTCTTCGCCTCGTTCCTTTAACAGTTTCGCACGAATGTCGCGTTCTACCCGTTCAAAGAGGTGGGGTTGCGGTTTCTTCACGTCATCGTAGAGAAGCAGGTGTACACCAGTTGGTGTTTCAATCGGCCTCGAGAGTGTTCCAGGTATCATCTCTTGTAGCGCGTGTTCTAAGGGTGTTAACAAATCTTTCTCTTGCACCCATCCTAATTCCCGAACAGATTGAGCATGTTGAGCCGCAAGATCTTTAAGGGCGATTTCTGGTAGCCAGTCTTCATAGATTGCTTGTGCTTTTGCACGCGCTCGAGTGCGGTCGTCTTCTTTGGAGGCCTCGAAAAATATGTGTTTCAATTGATATTCTGGAGGCGTATGAAAAAGAGTGGGATTGGCGTTGTAGTACCTGCGTAATTCTTCCTCTTCTATGACCACATTCCGGCGTACTGAGAAATCAAAAAGTTTCTTCAACAGTAATTGCTGGCCAAACTCTTCTTCAGTTTGTGTCGCTGGCAGAGGTGTGCGACGCAGAGTGGCATCAATTTCGTCTTGTGTGACGGAGAGGCCTTTAGATTTGGCTTCCTGCAGTTGGAGGCGTTCAACGATGAGATCATTGAGTACCTCACGTTGCTTTTGCGTATACCGACGTTCTAATTCTTCCCCGCTGAATTTGGCTTTGAGCCGACTATATTCATCACGGGTTTCATCTTCAAGGTCGAACCACGTAATGACTTCTTTGTTGACGATGGCCACGATTCGATCTGTATAACCCATACCGACTGTCGGCCAAAAAATCAGACTCAATAGGCAGAAGGCGCCAAGCCAACGTAAAATAATTTTTGGACTGTTGAAAAAAGCCGCCAGCGGCGTTCTCGCCCTTGTGCCGTGCTCACGTACTGAGCGTACGCTCCGCGCGCCAAAAGGGCTGCGGCCTTGCTGGACGGAATTTTTTGAATAGTCCTGTTCACTGAAGTTGTTCGGCTTACCTGGAGAATCTGTGGTACATGGATCTGAATTATTCAACCGGTCAATCTTGGATGGAGCTTGCCGGATTAGTGAGTCATACATATCTGCACTTCTCATGAATTAGTCAACGGAGTTTTCACTTGTAGCTATGGATTGGGCTAGGCCTTGCAGCAACGGATTCACTAGTGGGTACATCTCGCTCCATTCCTGTTCGTCCATGGTCAGCCGCATCGCACGGGGAGAGAGGAATTCGAGACGTTCATTCCAAATATCGATCAATTCACGGAATCCCTGATCAGGAAGTTTTGCCTGTTCGTGAAATCGTAGATTGACCACGCCTTGTCGCACTTCAATATATTCTAATTTGAGGGTTTTGGCCAAGACCCGTATTTGCATCACTTCAAAGAGCCGTTCCATGGCATGGGGTAAGAGCCCAAACCGATCGAGTGTTTCCCCATAAAGCAGGGCCAAATCTCCCAATTTTTCGCTGCCAGTCAGTCGCTTATAGAGGCCTAAACGTTGTGAGGCATCTTCCACGTAATCGTCTGGGATAAAGGCGGATACATCGAGTTGGAGTGTGGGTTCCCATTCTTCTTGGACGTTATGGCCTTTGAGTTGCTGGACGGCCTGCTCAACCATTTGTAGATACAGATCCAATCCCACTGCAGCAATACTGCCGGATTGTTGCTTGCCAAGCAAATTGCCAGCACCGCGTATTTCCAAGTCGGCTGCGGCAATGCGAAAACCCGATCCCAGTTCGGCAAATTCCTGAATGGCCATCATCCGCTTTTGCGCGTCAGTGCTCAGGGTTTCTTCGTTGGGAATGAAAAGATAGGCAAATGCCTGTTGTCCGCCACGCCCTACTCGCCCTCTCAATTGATATAGTTGTGACAAGCCAAATAAATCAGCCCGGTCCACAAGAATCGTATTGGCATTGGGGATATCCAGGCCGGATTGAATGATGGCGGAGGCCAACAATACGTCCGCCTCATGGTGGAAAAATTGTAGCATCACGCGTTCTAATAATTTTTCATTCATTTGCCCATGGGCCATCAGTACGCGGGCATCGGGTAAGAGTTCTTGCAACCAGGCACCCGTTTGCTCCATCGTCTCGACTCGATTGTGAACATAATAGACTTGTCCACCACGAGCCAGTTCATGTCGGATGGCTTCCCGTACGACCGTGGGATCGTGCCGAATGACCTGGGTTTCCACGGCCAATCGGCCAGGCGGCGCCGTTTCAATGACCGATAAGTCTCGCACGCCAGAGAACGCCATTTGTAACGTACGAGGAATGGGCGTCGCTGAAAGCGTGAGCACATCGACTTGGGTTCGGAGCTGTTTCAGTCGTTCTTTGTGCCGAACGCCAAACCATTGTTCTTCGTCGATGATGACGAGCCCCAATTGTTTGAAGTCTACGTCTTTTTGCACCACACGATGAGTGCCGATCACAATATCAATCAGACCGGCAGCCAAATCTTTCAGCGTCACTTTGATTTGCGCAGTCGTTTGAAAGCGAGATAAAATGCCAATTTTTACGGGAAATGGGGCAAAACGAATAGAGAAATTTTCATAGTGTTGTTGAGCCAAAAGTGTGGTCGGAACTAAGACGGCCACCTGACGGTTGGCCTGAATGGCCTTGAAGGCTGCCCGCATCGCCACTTCTGTTTTCCCATAGCCCACGTCGCCGCATATGAGTCGGTCCATGGGTTTGGGCGATTCCATGTCTCGTGCAATTTCTTCAATGGCTTTTTGTTGGTCGGGGGTTTCTTCATATTCAAACCCGGCTTCGAATTCATGCACCAAGAGCGTGTCTTCCTGGTAGGCCGTGCGGCGTGCCACTTCCCGGTTGGCATAGAGTGCCACCAATTCCTCGGTCATGTCTTCTATGACCTTTTTGGCTTTGGCCTTGGTTTTGCCCCAGGCCGTTCCACCGAGCCGATCGAGTCGTGGTGACCGTTGTTCGGCTCCACGATATCGGTGGATCTGATTGAGTCGGTCCAAAGGAACATAGAGCGTGTCCGTGCCTCCAAATTGGAGTAACAAATAATCACTCGTACATTCTTGGACTTCAAGTCGTCGCAAACCCAGATAGCGTCCGATCCCATGTTGAAGATGAACAACTAAGTCGCCTTCTTTCAAATCATCTAAGGTCGAGAAAAATTTGGCGGTCGGAGACTTGGCTTGTGGTCGATGGCGAATACCTTTCCCAAAGAGTTCTTCCTCCGTCACGAAGGCCAGGCGACCATCGTGTGAGATAAATCCGGCCGATAATTCTCCTACAAGGCAATAAAAAGGGAGGCGCCCATCGACCTCTTGATCAGGAAGGGTCTGTTGCCAGGTATTCGCTGGAAATCCATGGTCGTGCAGCAGTGCAATCAATCGCTCGACTTGTCCAGCGCTACGCGCCACAAGAAAGATACCGGTCTCGGCACGAAGTTGGTCAAGTTTCAGCAGGGTTTCTTTAAAAGGCAATCCTCTGATGCCCAAGCCCACACTCGCTGGCGATTGGGCGCTCAATGCCACAGGCACATGAGGCATTGTCGTAGAATTTGGGGCCACACTATCCCACAGGATCGTGGGGCACATGCTGGTAAATAATTTGATCGTATCCCACATCTCATACAATTGATCCGGTTCGGCATGGCCATGGTCATCAGCCAACTGTTCCCACGTTTCCAGAAGGGTATTCCAGAAATCAGCGGCGGTAGTATTCAAATCAACTGGACGAGAGAGCCAGACTGTTAAGGGATTCTGCACATAGTCGTTTAACGTCACGAGTTCAGGGTAATAGCGCGGAAGGTCCCACTCCATGCTCGCTGTGATAGGTGAAGGCTCTTCCTCATTGTGCTGAGTGATGGGTGGGATAAATTCCCGCGTCGGGAGGATCCAGGTTTCTTTCAGCTGCGCTAATGATTCTTGTGTAGAGGGATCAAAGGTACGAATCGATTCGACCGTATCGCCAAGAAATTCAATTCGCACCGGATGATCATGGGCTGTGGAGAATATATCCACAATGCCGCCGCGCACACTGAACTCTCCAGGAATTTCAGCCAACGATCCTCGTGAATAGCCTAAGCGAATGAGTGCGCGGAGTAGGACTTCTCGCTCAACCGTCTCTTCTACTTTGAGAACGAAACAGGCTTCTGAAAAAATTGAAGGCGGCACCAATTTATGCAGGACGGCTGGCAGAGAACTAATGAGTACCGTGTTCTCGCCCTGAATCAACATATGCAATGCACGCACGCGCTGGCAGATCACCGTATGCGCAGGCAATGCGGGGTTATAGGGAATGGTCGCCCATGGGGGAAACAATGCGAGATTGGTGTGCGTAAGCCCGAGGAAATCTGCACAAAATTGCATATCCTCGTAGAGCTGCTCAGCTTCTTCTTGTGTCGGAGTAATAATCAACCGAGTTTGAGGTTTGGTCGCTTTAGGCTTCGAATCAAATTGAGCTAAGAGCGCCATGGCGAGCGCCAGACAGCCAGGTTGTGTGCTGAGCACACATGGTGGGGGTTCCTTTTCTGGAATTGTGGGCACCACGGTGCGCAACTGATTTTTGAACGACTGAATAACTGAGGGGAGCGTCATGAAGGTATTGTACAGCGAACCAGTTAAGGTGGACTTTCTAAATGGCTTACTTCAACGGGTTATGGGCGAGTATTTTTTGGATAATTGTCGTTGTAGAAATATTGGGAACAAGAGGGATATTTCGCACCGAGCCACCTTGGGCTTCCACAAATTCTTTTCCTATAATACGTTCTGGAGACCAATCTCCCCCTTTGACCAGAATGTTTGGTCGAAGGGCTTGAATCAGGGCCAACGGATCAGGCTCATCAAAAATCGTCACATAGTCCACGCACGCTAAGGCCGCCAACACTTCCGCTCGTTGGTCAGCCGTCACCAAGGGACGATCATTTCCTTTGTCTAATTGCCTGACTGAATCATCGCTATTTAAGCCAACGACTAAGCGATCTCCAAGGCCTCTGGCTTCTGTTAAATACCGCGTATGGCCGATATGAAGCAAATCAAAGCAGCCGTTTGTAAAGACAATGGTCTCTCCAGCTTTCTGGTGTGCTGCAATTTTATCGGCTAATTCCGATCTCGTATAAATCTTTAAAATGGTGTCAGGTACCTTTCTCTTGACCCTCACTAGGATTCAAGATAGGATTTTAACATGGGACGTCCATTACGTGCAGCTGCTGGTGGCATTATCTACCACGTTCTGAATCGCGCCAATGGGCGACAGGTCATGTTTGAGAGACCTCAGGATTATCAGCTCTGGGAAAACGTGTTGCTCGAAGCGAGGGAACACGTGCCCGTTCGGATTTTAGCCTATTGTGTGATGCCAAATCACTGGCATTTGGTGTTATGGCCTAGACGAGACGGGGATTTATCTCGCTTTATGGCCTGGCTGACGTTAACCCATACGCAACGATGGCATGCACAACATCAGTCTGTTGGGACTGGACACCTATACCAAGGTCGATTTAAGTCCTTTCCCGTCCAAAGTGATGAACATTTTTTAACGGTGTGCCGATATGTCGAACGCAATGCGTTGCGAGCTAAGCTGGTGAAACGTGCAGAAAGCTGGCAATGGTCAAGTCTATGGCGACGAACCCAGAGCCTCAAACAAAGCCAGTGGTTAACCGATTGGCCAGTCTC
>JAJDBQ010000070.1 GCA_029261255.1 Nitrospirales bacterium | reverse complement strand
GGGAAGCGGAAAAACGTACATCGCTCTAGAAGCGATGAAGCAGGCCATGGCAGCCAATCAAACAGTGATTTATACGTCGCCGCTCAAAGCACTGTCCAACACCAAATACATGGAATTTTCACAGTGTTTTGGGAGTGATCAAGTAGGCATCCTGACGGGAGATCGTCGGGACAACGCTCAAGCCCCTCTTCTCGTCATGACGACGGAAATCTTACGAAATATTCTCTACGATGCAACAAGCGAGGATCGTGATCTACGACTCCATAAGCTAGGACTCGTCATACTAGATGAATCCCAATATTTGGCAGACCCTGAGCGAGGGGTGGTATGGGAAGAGACGCTCATTCTCTGCCCCGCACAAACACGCTTACTCCTGCTATCAGCGTCAATTGGTAATCCACAAGAACTGGCCGATTGGCTCACATCCATTCGTTCAACGGAATGCCATCTCATCCGCCACACAACACGATCCGTCCCGCTGCGCGGCCTCTATTTGCACCCAGCTGGCCAACTCGTACCACTCCTAGAAAGTCGAGACATTCAACAAAAAAAAGGCTATCGTTTTCACCCAGAAACCAAACGTCTCTTTAACGAATACGAATTTAAACCATCTCGTTAGAATGCCATCTGCAAGAAAGTTGGATTCATCCTCGAAAATGGTGAAAGTGTTCCACCCTGGTAACAGATCAACCTGCGAGAGGACTATACTATTTTTCGATTAAGGCTTGAAAAGTGTTGTGCGGGTTTTTCCTCAGCCCTGGCTGAAGAAGAAAGAAACGAGACACTCAAAGAGAGTTCGTTAAAGTACGGATCTTACTACTATTTTGACGTTGCGTGTGATTTTAAGCCTGTCTCCGTAAACAGACTCAATGATTTTGAGGATCTTCTTGCTAAAAGAGTCCGCGAGTGGATCAAAAGGCGGAAAAGACGCTTGAGCAACTGTCGACCTGAACCCGTATCCTTTTTAGAATGGAATAAGGTTTTCTCAACAATGACTTGATATTGGGGAATCTTGATGTCTACCGAAATCAACCATTAATAGGTGACGACATCTCTGGGATGAATTTTTCGATCGACTAAACCTTGCCAGTATCTGCAACGAAAACAGTCATCGTTTGCCGTTGTTCTAGACAATAATTTAGCACGTGTTGCCTCTTTGGATTCCTTTCTCTTCAAAACTTCCGTTCAGTGATTTCCCGCACTTACTCACAACTCGTAACGTTCTGCAAACTTCAAACTATTCAATGTCCCCATTAAGACCAGGCGACAAGAAGAGCTTTCAGCACGTCACGACGGTGAATTTGACCAACCAACCGATTGTCTTTGACAACCGGAAATCGCTTGTATGGTTCTTTGATAAATTTTTCCGCGAGGTCAACCATGCTCATATCAAGGTCAACCGTTTCCACGTTGGGTACCATGAAGTCTGAAACCTTCCCACCCCAATGGTCGTGATACGCGGCGTTCAGTGAGACTTTCAGGCAATCCTTTTCGGACAGATAGCCAACAAGATTTCCTCGCTTGTCCACCACTGGCGAACCAGAGAGTTTATGCTCCAATAAAATCTGTATAGCATCTTTGATTTCCTGGGTGGGATTAAACGTCACCAGGCTTGCTCCCATATAATCCCTCACCGTTCGCATTTTTTCCATGATGCCTCCGGAATTTATCTTTGAGAAGACACGAGCATGATTGGGCGGTTTGCCAAGGTGCCGGATTGTTGCCCCGACAACTGACAGATCTTTTGTTCATCGGGATCACACGGCTTAGCACACGCTGTGCAGTCTAATCCCAATTGACTGAAAGTACTGAGTCCACCACAACTCCCTTTGATCGGTGAATTCCCAAACAGTACCCCAACTCCCATTCCAACGAGTGCCATGACCAAGATGAAAAAGCTCAGGAGGAAGATTTCCACGTGAACCACCAATCAGGGCTATAAGTATGAGTCTAGTTCAGGAGTCATCGTCTCTTCAAACCCTTTTTCTGTTCGAGAGACAAAGTAAGCCGGAAATTTTTCTCGTTTGGCAAGTCTATATCCCGCGTCAGGCCCGAGCACCATGAGTCCGGTTGCAAGGGCATCAGCTTCCATGCAGGACGTTCGTAACACCGTCACCGAAGCGAGTTGGTGCGTCACGGGTTGGCCCGTTTGTGGATTAATGGTATGAGAAAACCGTTCCCCATTTTTTTGAAAAAAATTTCGATAATCACCAGACGTGGCCATTGCCTGACTTTTCAGAGAAAGCACTTGGTGAATCGCTCGTTCGTCAGATGCAGGCTTTTCGATGGCGACTTGCCAAGGGAGTCCAGCAGCGTTGAGCCCTTTCCCTCGCAACTCCCCACCCACTTCAACGAGAAAATGAGGAACATTTTGCAATTCCAGGAACTCGACCACCTGATCAACCGCATACCCCTTGGCAATAGCCGACAAATCAATTTGGATCCGAGATTCATCCTTCCGAATAGCCGGCGGTGATTTTCGGAGGTGTAAATGGTGATAGCCGACACTTGCT
>JAJDBQ010000069.1 GCA_029261255.1 Nitrospirales bacterium | reverse complement strand
AATTGTTGCCGCCTTTGCTCGGTTACGACGAGGAGATGAATCAATCCAACCCCGGGATGATCTCTCCTTCGCAGAAAATTTCCTCTACATGCTCACAGACCAAATTCCAAATCCCATTTGGGCCAAAATATTTGATGTCTGCTTAATCTTACATGCCGAGCACACCATGAACGCATCGACATTCAGCGGCATGGTAACTGCCTCAACCCTCGCCGATCCTTACACCGTGATCTCATCGGCCATTGGGACCTTGAAAGGCTCGCTCCACGGTGGCGCAAATGAAGCCGTTATTCATATGTTAGAAGAGATCAATTCAGAGGATCGCCTCCCCTTGTATATCGATAACAAATTATCGAATAAAGAAAAAATTATGGGGTTTGGCCATCGAATATATAAAGTGAAAGATCCCCGTGCCATAGTGATGCAGGCCTTTGCTCAACAACTCGATAGTTCTTGTGATACACAATCCCTCTACCCCTTGGCCAGAGCCGTCGAGAAATTCATGGAAGCCCGCATGGGGCCAAAAGGCATTCGACCTAATGTCGATTTTTATTCAGGTATCATTTACCACCGCATGGGCATCGAAACCGATCTTTTTACACCGATGTTTGCCATGGCCAGGGTAGCAGGGTGGCTCGCCCATTGCTTTGAGCAGTATCAAGACAATCATCTTTTTCGCCCTGACCAAATTTATGACGGTCCCCATCATCTCCCCTATCAATCAATTGAAACTCGAGAGTCTCACCCGGCTTAACTCTCTGCTACAACTCAGGCAAACCTTTCATAAAGTATATGTCCAAACTCAACAGGCTGCGGGCAAAACCATTTGAGCACAAGAGTTCGTTGACCGGCATAAACGTCCACCGCCTCGCTCCCTAAGCCATACTTAGTGCAATAGCGTAAATGCCGAATTGGGGCACCCAATGGGCGTGCTGACGATAGTCAGTGCGCCAGCACTCAGGGAAATTCATGTGGGTGATGATGTGCTTGACATAGAGGTCACGAAAGGTCTGATCATGTGTCAATTGAAAGAGAGTCCAGTATCCCCACGCACGGCTAAAGTTGAGGCCTGCCGAATGCGGTGTGGACATCTGAAGCAGTGGCTCAAGGTTACATTCCTCTCGATAAAATGAGGCAAACCAAGTTTGTGCTTCCTCAGATGGAAGAATAGAAAGGATGACCCTAGTCCGTTGAAGAGAAGCCGCAAAAAACTCATCCGTCACATGGTCATATGAGGGGGGCAACCTCTGATCAAGTAAAACCACCCACATCCGCGTAAACTTCAGAAGTTCATCAAGTAAGCTTTGGTTAGATGTCCATCGACTCCAATTCCACAGATTCAGTAACGCCCATGAGAAATTACCGTATTCTCTCTGCTGGCAATGATTAATCACTTCTCCAGCTCGAAGAGAAAGCATCCAATGCTCTAAGCGTGTTGCTATTTCTGTCGCCAAAGGTCGTAAATCTTTTTTCCCCCACCCCTGTTCTCGTTCTATTGCCAACTGTAAAAACCAAGAAAATCCATAAGGCATTTCATGATCAAGCTTTCCGTTCCTAAGGGACGCAAGTTCCTCATTGAGGCACTTAGTGGTGAGAGCGGCATCGACTCTTTCAATCCAGCTGCGTTGCCCTGTCAGTCGTGCTGCCGCTAAGAGCGCATAAGCACCATGAACACTGGAATGCCAATCGATGCAACCACAAAATACCGGATGGTCAGTGTCCCGCCGCATAAAACCTTGTTCCACTGTCTCAGCAAGAAGGGTCAACCACTCAATGCGCGAATCACAGAACTGGGGCCATCCCATTGACGGTTGGGTAGTTTGGTTACTCAACATAGAGGTATGTATGGGCTTCGATATTCATGATATAACAGCATACCAAAGCACATGAAGCCATGCTTTCTTGGAGATAGCAAAAGACAACGCACAATTCTCTAAAGGCTTGCTCTTCGGCATGTCGACTGCATTTCTGATACACTTCATGCTGCAATGTCTCTCAGGGAATAGCGTGAACATCGTTTATTATTGAGAAGGAACTGAATCCATGAATTTTGATCCAGCCATCGCAGCACATCAAGCCCTCCAACAAGCTGAAGAACAGGGAGAACTGGGAGATTTTGAAGACGAGATTCTGGAATCCGAGGAGATCTTCTCGACGATACAAGGTCCAAAAGCCACAGCGGCATTCGACGTACTTCAAGGATTTGGCGAGAAACTTCCTCAATCTCGATGGTATCAAGAGTACTTGATCTATATCACCTGGCAACAAGTCACGGAAGGGCCGCTGGCTCAATATTTTCAACATGGATTGGATGCGTCCAACCGTTTTCTCGAACAGTTTGCCAAAGAGATTGAAGGCACACCTACACTGCAACACATTCTTGCTATTCGAGAATCTTTTCAGGGAGGCTTAGGCATCGAGACCGAAGAAGTCATCCCTGAGTATGAAGAAGACGCCTTTGCAGGCGGCGACTAACAAATCGTAATTTTCCTCTCCCCCTCATTCATTGGAGAATCGCAATGAACAATGACTCAGTCTCCCCAGGAAAGATTATGCAACTGGGCATGGCCTTTTGGGGCTCGAAGACCCTACTCAGTGCTGTGGAATTGGACGTGTTTACTGAACTCGCACAAGAACCAATGGATGTCTCCACTCTGCAAGCACGCTTAGGATTACATGCACGCAGCGCACGTGATTTTTTTGATGCTCTTGTCGCATTGGGAATGCTCGAACATAAGAATGGGCTGTATACAAATACGGCTGATACCAACATGTTTTTAGACAAAGCGAAGCCCTCGTACATCGGTGGTTTTTTAGAAATGGCGAATGACCGATTGTATCAATATTGGGGATCCCTGACGGAGGGCCTCAAAACCGGTCTCCCTCAGAATGAAACCAAGGAAGGAGGAGATTTTTTCAGGACGCTCTACGCCGATCCCGTGAAACTCAAAAGCTTTCTCCAGGCCATGACAGGCGTCAGCATGGGAGCCAGCATGGCGATCGGCCAACAATTCCCCTGGAAGCAATACCACACGTTTTTTGATATTGGTTCAGCACAAGGAGGCCTAGTTGCTCAAGTAGCCTTAGCCCATCCTCACATTACAGGCGGAGGATTTGATCTCCCACCCACAGGCCCGATCTTTGAAGAATACGTTCACTCGTTTGAACTCAGCGACCGTTTACAATTTATTCCAGGAAATTTCTTCGACGATCCACTCCCTAAAGCTGATGTCTTATCAATGGGCCACATCCTGCACGACTGGAATCTGGAACAGAAAAAACTTCTCATTGCCAAAGCATATGATGCCCTGCCCAAAGAAGGAGCATTCATTATTTTTGAATCTTTAATTGATGATCAACGACGGGAGAATGCGTTTGGCTTACTGATGAGCCTCAACATGTTGATCGAAACACCGGGAGGCTTTGATTATACCGGCGCTGACTGTACCGCATGGTTAAAGGAAGCTGGATTTCGTGACATCCGAGTAGAGCATCTTATTGGGCCTGACTCCATGGTCATTGGCATCAAATAACATTCAATGACCAAAGAATCCACACACAAGAACAAACGTGCGGTCCGTCGCCAATGGCCTGTGCCTATGATAGTCAAACCTAGTCACATTGAGGGCCGGGGACTGTTCACAAAAGTTCCCTTACGAAAAAGACAAAAAATTGGAGAATTCGTTGGAGAACGCATTACTCAACGCGAAGGCCGAAGAAGAGCTGAGAAACAACAATGGATTGCTATCGTAGAAATCAATCACATACTCGCCATTGATGCGGCAAAAGAAACATCAGGATTTCGATTCATCAACCACTCCTGTTCTCCCAATACCTTTATGAGGATTATTGGCGAACATGCCGAATTCTATGCCCTCCACCCCATCGAAGCTGGAACTGAACTGACGGTCGACTGTTACCCTTCGCACCACAATGGCACATTACCCTGCAAATGTCTTAGTGCAGAATGCCGCGGGAATCTTTAATTTCTTGCACCATATTTTTAATTATTCCTGAGGCCTATCTCAATACATCCTCGTTTTTTACCTACTACTCCCAAACACTGCTCGAAAGTATCTTCAACGAGCGGTCGAATAAAGAGAATAACAAGAGGCAAACAAACCCATGAACGTATTGAATGTCAGCGGATTCAGGTCGGTTTAAAAAAGTCCGTCCAGCAAGGCCGCAGCCAAGTCTGAGTGCGGAGCGTACATTCAGTACGTGAGCACTCAAATTTGGCGAGAACGCCGCTAGCAGCTTTTTTCAACAGACCCTCAATAGGTATCGGAACGTCGCCTTCTCCATCTCTGCACCACAAGTGGATTCCCCACGTCTGTTATAATAATGACTACTTCAATTTACTCTATTCACAATTTTCGAATCAAAGGAGAAGAGAATGAGCAATCCGATGAATGATCAGATCATCAAAGACAGTCCAATCTTATCGTTATCTCAACTATGCATAGCCAGCCTCATAGGCAGTGCCTTGATTCTCGGGACAGGAAGCGCCTGGGCCGGTGGCGGCGGACATGGCCACAAACATGATCCGCAATCAAAGATGGAACGGATGAGCAAAAAACTTGCCCTCACGCAAGAACAACAAAACAACATTCTCCCAATCCTTCAAAGCAAGCATGAAAAAATGGAAGCCCTCCATAATCAAATGAAAGAGGTACGCGAGAACGCCATGTCCCAGGTCGAAGCTCAGCTCACCCCTGAACAACTAGAGAAATTCAAAAAAGCTAGGGAAGAGCGGGAAATGAAAAGGAAGGAGTACAAAGAAAAACATGGAAAAAGTAAAGGCCATAAGAAAGACAAGCATGGCAAAGATGACCACCACGATTAAGCCTGCATGACCAAGAAGAGGTCGGGAATCCTCGCAATGAGGACCCGACCTCCTTTTGAAGCATCTATGGGACCGAGAGAATAGATGATGCGATTTCAGGAAATTCCTAGTGCACCTCGAATCAGAGAGAGACGCTCTTCCAGGAGACTAGCAGTTAGCTGAACAGGTTCATGGGATACGCACCACGCTGGCTTCAAAGGATCAGGGTCGGATTTCAACCTTGGAATCACATGCCAATGCATATGTGGAACCTGATTTCCTAAGAGTTCTGAATTAATCTTTCTGACATCAAAGATTTTCGTTAACGATTCACCTACCCGACTGATTTCCTCAATCAGCTTGCCACGGGCTTCTTGAGTCAATTCGAACAGTTCCGTTCGATGGTCTTTAAGAATCAGGACCGTCCAACCTGCAAAGAACTGGTCATCGAATAAATACGCGTGAGTCAGACCAAGATCACCTATATAATAGTTTGAAAGAGGCCAGGACCTCTCACAAATTTTACATGAAGGCTCTTCTCTCACTAAATCACCTCAAGAACATGACATTCAACATTTCTTTTCATTTCTGGCGTAGGTAAGATGCCAAGTCATTCATCCGCAACCACACAGCATCGGTCATCTCTTGTCTGACTTATACCCCTGGAACATCTACCAATGAACAACATCGTCGAACTTCGAGCCAGCTATCGGTATGTCAAAGATCATGCATGGGTGATTCAAGGCATTACTGGCTTTCTCTCAGCGTATTTTATGGATCGCCCGGGATTTCAAGTTCAAAAACATTTCAATGAATTAGAAACCGGCATGCATGTGTGGGTATGCGACATGCCTCCCAACATGAAATTCCGCATACTGCTGCGGCGGCTGAAAGAAGATATCCCTCCCTGCCAATATAAACAACTGGAAACAGATGAGAATACGTGCGAGCAATACCTTATTGATTGCCCTGACACAGAATCCGCATAGAAACTAGCCCGATGTCTTTTACCACACATACTTGAATACAACATCAAAAAAGTAGCAATACAGAAAAATAGGAATCGGCAAACCGAGAAAGGTGCCGAGGATATAATGGCGAAACCGAATATCCGCCAATGCCAGCGCGTAGGTCAGAGCCGGAAGTGTCTGAAACAACAAGCGTAACAGCATGACCGAAATAACCGGTCGTTCATCCAAGTGCGAAAAAATTTTATCGGCCCAACGATGATTGAGACTGCGGAGCGCCGTTCCACCGATCTGACGGATAATATAATAACTCACAGTAGAGGAGCACAGACCAGCAATAAATGTGGCCACCCCTCCCCATTCCTTCCCTAACGCATAGACGGCTCCCACGAGAAACACCCATCCGGGCACATACAAGAGATTACCAAGACTATATGCCAAACAAAAAAGTACAAGACCGACCAACGTATGTTCTGCAAACAACGTACGGATTGTTTCAGGAGAAAGTTGGCTTCGCAGACCCATGACTTCCACGAGAATCAACACCCCAACAAAAAAGGCCACGATAAGAAGCAGTTTTTTCTTCGGATCAGAGGTAAGGGCAATTGGCATGGGGGAAATTCTACATGAACGGTCTCGAATGTAGATTCATCTGGGAGCAAAGGCAGGGAGATAGCAGCAGCTCTCTCCACTTGATTCTAAAAGAGTATACTATGAACATATGACTAAACATACAAAGACGGATTTACAAGAGAGGAAGAATATGCCAATTCCATCTGATCACATCACTCGACGGCGAGTCTTAACGAGAAGCGCGGGTATTGTTGGATTCATCATGAGTGGTCTATTGACCCACACCAGCTTCGCGGCATTCCTTTCCAAGCCAACGCCTCGTCAAAGCTTGGGTCCCTTTTTCCCAGATGACGGAGATGAAGTGGATGCTATCCGAGAAGACCCGAATCCGGACCTCCCCATCAGTCAGGCCAATGATCAAGACCTGACATTTGTGAAAGGCCGCAAGGGAACAGCACAAGGCCAGGTCGTCTATCTTCGTGGCCAGGTCCTTGATGCCAAAACAGGCCAACCCATACCCAATGCCGTCCTGATCATGTGGAGCGCATCAGCTACTGGCCGATACAATCATAGAGGTGACGATGGCACCTTCAACTTCGCTCATCCCAAAACCGGCGTGATTATTCGCCGCACCCACGACGAGCATTTCCAATATTGGGGGAAGGCTGTGACGACTGAAAAAGGAGAATATTGGTTTAAAACGATCGTGCCAGGATTTTACCCCATTGACCTTCAGGCGGGTCTTTTCCGTCCATCACACTTGCACTTCAAAATCCTTCAAGCAAAATCTCCAGCCTTCGTGACGCAACTCTATTTCAGAGGAGACCACATCCAAAATAATGCCCTGAATCAGGAATTACTCCCAAACGATGTCGTCATCCTAGATGCCGGGCTCACCCCCGAAAAACAAGAACGAGTCATCGTCGACTATGCACCGGATCCATCCGGAAAGATAGCAAATGGTCTAATCGGCCATTACAACTTTGAGATTCCTTCTTAGGGAGTTCGTTGCTCGCAGAAGACCATCACTACTCATTTTTTCTATACGCGTATTAGCTTTGTATACCGAAGATTTTTTTGGTCTTGTCAGGTGGCCATTAATATTATAACAGTAGTTATCACGCAAAAAAGGAAGCCACTTATGCTGGATATGAAAATTCCTGAAGTTAGTAATTCCCTAGGGCTAGTTCTTCCCAAAGAAGTTTTAACACGACTGAATATGCAAGACGGTGATAAAGTTTTTTTGACAGAAGCACCGGATTGCAGTTACCGAATTACGCCCTATGATCCCGAATTTAAAAAACAACTCAAAATTGGAAAAAAATTCATGAGCCGATACCGCAATACCTTGCGGGCCATGGCGAAATGAAAGAACCAGCTTGGATACTACCTCAGGCAGTGGAGCGATACACGAGGCTCTTCTCGCTCAATTTGCGGAGCAGCTGGTTTCCAAGACGAACTCTTATTTGAATCAGCCCTTGCACCTCCACTCAACCTTTGGGCTTACGAGAAACCCAACCTTTTTCAATTAGCTGCTGCTTACACACACGGAATTGTCAAAAACCATCTATTTGTCGATGGAAATAAACGGATGGGCTATGTCATTGCGGAATATTTCTTAAACGTAATGATCAGCACGTAGAGGCTTCAGAGGAAGCCACTGCAACCATCATGGCATTAGCCAATAACACCATTTCCAAAGAGCACTTCTCTCTCTGGCTTCAAGACAATTGCACATAATAATAGCTTCAAAATAATTTTCCCTCTTCACTCTCCTTAGGAGCATCCAACGCTCTGAGTTCCAGCCCTTCTATCTCTTGCAGAGTTTTTCCCGCGATACCTTGGAGGTCGCCATACATGCCAACAGTCGCTTGCATTACTCGACCGATTTGTTCCTCTCGCTTTGCCCATTGTTTTGTAATGACTTTGCGTTCTTTATCTAAATCTTCCTGCATGGTACTAAACGCTTCCACAATGGCCTGCACTCGTTGACGAAACCGTGGCCCCATCAAATAATCATAGACAATTTCCATTTTTGTTTGCTGCCCCTCGGTGGCCTGCTTTGTGGCCGCAACTTCCATCAAACCCTGCCGCAAAGCCATTGCAAGAGGAATCGCCTCTTTGGGATGAGTGACCCAAACCCCCTCAAGAAGGTCAAAGGTCTCGACGTGTTTCGGCAAGGTCTGACTGACGATAACTGCCAGCTCGGCTTTGGCTTGACGTTGATCTTCTCTCAATTTAACTAACCAGCCATCACTCCAGTTTTTCGTGCGTTTAGACTCCCAAAGGATCGCGCCACAGTCTTGTCCTAATGCGCTGGTCACACGTTGAAGAGTATCACCCCCAAATTCCCCTTTCGGAACAGGCTGAATTCGGTCCATAGGGAATTTTGCAATGAGAAGCGCCTCAAGTTCCAGTTCCTGGACCTCACCTTGAAGTTGCTGAGAGCCCTGTTCGGCTTTGCGTTTGAGTTCTTCTACTTGTTTATGCATAGCCGAAATTGTCTGCTCAGCTTCCATGAGCTTCAGCTTGGAGGCTTCGTCAGCTTCTTTCTTGGCTTGCTCCCGTGTGACCGTGAGCTCTGCCTGCACTCGCTTTTCAATGGTCACTCCAAGTTCGCGCTTTGCTTCATCGAGTTCACGTTGCTTACGTAGCATGTCTGCTTGGGTTTTTTGCGCTTCGGCAAGCTTTTCATCACGCTGCTTGAGAATAACCTGTAACTCGATAAGATCCTTTGATTTTTGCTCAAGATCGTTGGCCAACGCGAGCTTGGCTTTCTTCGATTCTTCAGCGGCAATTCGAGTAGTTTCTACCTTGAGTTTGTCAGCGACTTGTTCATCAAGGGTCTCTCGAGCTTTCAACAATGCTGATTCGCGTTCCTGTATCCTCACTTCACGTTTGACCGACTCCGCTTCTTTTTGCGCAATGCGTTGTTCATAATCCCGTTTGGTGGCTTCGATAAGGGGCGCGGCTAACGACTCGGTCAGTTTGATCTCGGTTTTACAGCTTGGGCAAGTGAGAGTTGGTTCAGTCATTGGTTTCCTAACACCTAGTGCGACAGGACTTTATCTAACCGGGCTACGATTTGACGAAAAAGCTCCAAGGCAAATTGATCACGCTGAGTTCCCGAACATTCTCCGTAGGCCTTAGGGGAAAAAACGTGGTCGATCGAGCCGAAAAATTTGCGTGTGCTGCAACCCTTTCAGATCATGACGCTCTAGATCTATTGCTTGCAACAACACAGGAATAACAGACTTGCCTCTGTTTTTAAGCAATTTAGGCAATTCGTGGTCTTGAATGTATTGGGATCCCAGGAAGGCGGGGCTGATCAGAACGAATCCTATGTCACACTGTGCTAAAGCATCCTGAATCTCGTCATGCCATTTTTCTCCCACCAGAATATCCGCATCACGCCAAAAGACGTAGTGATAAAGCTTCGATGGAGCGGCCTGCTCTTTAAACTTTTGCAAAAACCGCACGGCCAAATCTCGATTGGCACGGGCATAGGAGACAAATACCTTTATCTTTTTTTTCATATCTGAATGTTTGTAAATTCTTCTACTGAGTGAACCTATCCTAGCCAACCCCCCTCAAAATGTACAGAACGTTTTCTCTACTTTTCTTAAGAGAGAGCAACACCACCATCCATACAATGCTGAATCACACAAAAGGACAACGATCTGCTTAGTTTTAATGCTATTGAGAGGTTGCTATAGTTAAGAATGTATTCCAGCCCAGCCCAGAAGAGTACGATAGAGCTTACTATTCGTTTGATGAATTGATTGCTATGAAGCGCACAACTTTGGTCCATGTCAGTGTACTGTTCCTGATGCTGACTGGTGTCACCACGTTATTCCTCCTGACTCAGTCCTACGATCAAGATACGCATTTCCAACGGCAGCTGAATCTACAAAGCATCAAGCGTTGGGAAGCCAGGCTCCATCAAGATCTCCTTCAAACTCGGGCAGAGTTTCTTCCTCACTATCAAGAACTATTGGAAGCAAAGAACGAATTGCACGACCTCTATGACGAACTTGTTAGTGGGAAGAATCGACTCGCCGGTCTAGGTCTGGAACGATTAGATGAACTGATAGTCGATCTTGGACAACTACTGGAAAAGAAAACCGAATTACTCGAACAATTTCAAGCTAAAAATACTCGCCTTCACAATTCCATGCGGTATTTGCCAAGCGGAGTGAAAGGATTGATTGATATTGAGCCAGACGAGTCAAGCCGACAACGCTTAAATAACGATGCCGGACATTTGTTGCAAAGCTTACTCCTGTACATTCAACAATCGACAGGAGAACGAAAGTATCAAGTCCTCACTGACTTGCAGATCCTAAAAGAATGGCAAACACGCTTCTCTCTAGAAGGGCAAGAAGATCTAGACGCATTGGTGTCTCACATAGAGTCTATTGTTCTCACCACACAAACACTTGATACGCTGGTCCCTCAATTTCTAGAAATGCCCACGGAAATAGTGTTGAATGAAATGATCCAAGTCTATAACAGCTATCAAACCACTCTAAGCCAAGAAGCAGATCGATATCGCTTTGCCCTCTATCTCTTATCCATTCTACTTGTACTGTATGTTGGTTTGATGTTGTTCCGCCTCCAACAGGCGAGTCAGGCCCTCGCCAAATCTAAGGATGAACTTGAGTTACAGGTCACAGCCCGAACCGCTGAACTCTCACAAACGAATTCAGCACTCGAACAGCAAATACATGTGCGACAGGAGGCCCAACGAGCTGAAGAACGATCGAGGGAAGTCGCAGATCAAGCCAATCGCGCCAAGAGTGATTTCTTGGCCAACATGAGTCATGAATTTCGAACACCATTGAACGGCATACTCGGCTACACGCAAATTTTGAAACGTGATCTGAGTTTAGGCATCAACCAGCAAAAGGGGGTTGGAATTATTCATCAAAGTGGAAACCACTTGCTTGCCCTAGTCAATGACATGCTTGATCTCTCAAAAATCGAAGCTCGAAAAATTGATATTAATCTACAAACTTTTAATCTCTCAGAATGCCTCCATGCAATAGTCAACCTAAATAAAGTTCGAGCTGAACAAAAAAGTCTGCAGTTCATTTTTTTGACAAACCCCAAATTACCGGTGTGGGTTCAAGGAGATGTCCAACGGCTAAGACAAGTTTTATTGAACCTCTTGGGCAATGCGATTAAATTTACCAATACTGGCACTGTCACATTCCAAATTCATGTTCAAGGAGAAAAAGGCGATAGAAGACAGTTACGTTTTGAGGTAGAAGATACAGGGCCTGGAATAGCCCCAGACAAATTAGAAACGATTTTTCAGCCTTTCCAACAGATTCGTGATGAGTTGAGCCAGGTTGAAGGAACCGGATTGGGACTCACGATCTGTCAACGACTGATGCAGGCTATGGGTGGAGAAATTCATGTGGCCAGTATTTCCGGCAAAGGCTCTCGTTTCTGGATTCTTCTCGATCTCCCTGAAGTTCTTACGCCTGAGACCAAGCAAGAGGGAACAACAGCCACCGTGATTGCATATGAAGGGAACACACGGCACGTCATTGTGGTCGATACCCACATGGGGAACCGCTCTATGCTCACTGATCTTTTGAGACCCATTGGGTTTGCCGTGACTGAAGCAGGAAATGCACAGGAAGGGATGACTCTTGCCAAAGAATGTCGACCGGATATCATATTAGTTGATCTGACGATGCCTGGATTTGACGGTCTGGAATTTGCTCAGACCATTCGACAATCCCCTATTATTCAATCGACATTTCTGATTGCGCTCTCGGCAAATGTGTTTGATCATAACCAAGAGCAATCTCTGGCAGCTGGGTTCAATGACTTTATCAAGAAACCAGTTGATGCCGAGGAGTTATTGATAACAATCGGCCAACTGCTACATCTGACATGGATTCAACAAGACGAGACTCTGGAACAGAATCACGGCATCCAGGTATCCGATGAGAATCTTCTTCCACCAACTTCACAACTACATGAATTATTAATGATCACCAAACAAGGGAATATCACGGCCATTCGTGAAACGATTCTTCGATTTGAACGATCCGATAAACCATATTCTACGTTTACAAAAGAACTTCGTCGCCTTGCAGATGGATTTCTCATGAAACAATTGTCCGATTTCCTCACCTACTCGATCGAAAGACAAGCAAACAAGGGAAATGCCCATGAAGCATAAGATCTATATTGTTGATGATACACCAACCAATCTACAGATATTAGCCGATTATCTTATCGAGCGAGGGTATGAAGTCTTCGTGGCTGTCGATGGCGCAAGCGCCATAGAGCAAATCACCGATTCATTACCTGATCTCATTTTATTAGACGTCATGATGCCGGGCATCGATGGGTTCGAAACATGTCGACGCCTAAAATCCATGGCTTCGACAAAAGATATTCCAGTTATATTTATGACGGCATTATCGGAAACCATCGATAAAGTTAGAGGTTTTGCAGTAGGCGCAGTGGATTATGTCACAAAGCCAATACAGCATGAAGAAGTCCTTGTGCGAATCACCACACATCTTTCTCTTCGACAACTGCAACAAGAATTAGAGGAGAAACATTCGGCACTGCAACTCGCAGAAGCGAAATACCGGGGAGTATTTGACAATGCCGTCATCGGAATATTCCAAACAATACCTGATGGGCACTATGTCACGGCCAATACGGCCTTGGCGCAGATGCTTGGGTATGACACTCCCAAGGCCTTCATCCATTCAATGAATGATCGTCAACACTCCCTCTATCTCGACGCGTCTCGACGAAAGCAATTTCAAGAAATCCTGACAAAGGATCATAATATTGCGAATTTCGAATCAGAGGTCTTGCGAAAAGATGGCACCAAAATATGGATCTCCGAAAGCGCAAGAACGGTGTTCGATCACGCAAATGTTATCTGGGGCTTCGAAGGATTTGTGATTAACATCACGGACCGTAAACAAGCAGAAGAGCAGAATGCTCGACTGCAAACGCATAACCAGTATTTGCAGCAAGAAATCGCGATTGATCATCATGACGGTGAAGTCATGACGAAAAACGAAGGCTTCCGAAAAGTCCTCGCCACACTCGAGCAAGTGGCGCCAACTGACGCCACCGTTCTTCTCCAAGGTGAAACTGGCACAGGCAAAGAAGTCCTTGCACGAACCATCCATAACCGCAGCCTCCGCAGACATCAGCCAATGGTGAAAGTCAATTGTGGAGCCATTTCGGCTGGATTAGTTGAAAGTGAGTTATTTGGGCATGAAAAAGGAGCCTTTACCGGCGCCACAAACAAACGAATCGGTCGATTCGAATTGGCTGATGGGGGAACGCTCTTTCTGGATGAAGTTGGCGAGCTCCCGCTCGACACTCAGGTAAAGCTGCTCCGCGTCCTTCAAGAACAGGATTTCGAGCGTGTTGGCGGGAGTAAGGTGATTCACGTCAATGTCAGAATTGTTGCTGCCACAAATCGCAACTTAGCAGAAGCCATAAAGTCAGGAACGTTTCGTTCAGATTTATATTATCGTCTCAACATTTTCCCCTTGTTTGTTCCAGCTTTACGAGAGAGGAAAGAAGATATTCCTATCTTAGTCGCTCATTTTCTGGTTCATTTTTCTCAGAAACTCGGCAAAAAACTCGAACGATTCTCAGACAACTCACTCGAACAGCTCTTCGCGTACGCATGGCCTGGCAACATTCGAGAACTCATGAATGTAGTTGAACGCGCAGCTATTTTAGCGACAAGCCCCACATTGGAAATCGAAGAGACACTCGAATTGCCAATGGATGTTCCCGCAATCACATCAAGTTCAGAGACACTGCAGGATATCGAACGAACACATATCCTTAAAATTCTTGAATCCACCAGTTGGACTCTTGAAGGCCCACAAGGTGCAGCCACTATCCTCGGTCTCAATCCTAGCACCCTTCGATTTCGAATGCGCAGACTTGGATTGAAGCGACCAACTCCTTCCACTTAGTTCGTCATTTTTTACCTTCTCTCACGCTCAGTAACTCTCATAGGGATTTCCATCATATATTGTGGCTCCACAATATTTGGTGGTTTTCTTGATATCAATAAATGCAATTTTCCCGCCATCGCACAAAGCAAAATTTCTTATATATCAACACTTTACAGAAATTCTTCCTACATAATTACATTTGGCATTTCAGTTGCAAAATTCAATTTTTGAAAATCAAAAATATTCCACATGACTTTTACATTATTTACATTTAGGAGGTTGTCATGAAAATTCATAATCCATTCATTACCGGTCTTGCTACTACGATGTTCGTAATGGGAATGGTATTTCCCGCTTCGGGAGAGCTCGCTCCCCAACCTCCCATCAATATTATTGACTGGGAAGACGAGTTCGCAGGAGCTACGTATGCTCAAACACGTAAGGCAGAAATTGGCATGCAAGGGCCGGGGCGAGGAAAGAATCGTTCCTGTCACAGCCAGCCCGTCGTGTTGGACTGGGAAGATGAATTCGTCTGTACAAGCTATACGGTGACATCTCCAAGCGAGAGGCAACTAAAAACGCAGGCGAAAAACGCAGCATCTTGGAGCTTCGAAGACTGGCAGTCCATGTAATAGCCATGCGGAGCCCTTCGTCCTTTCCTTCCCCCTCTCATGGGCGACCGTGGAAGGGGGACACCAACACCCTTATTCACTTAGCAGAACATAATACGATTTAACTTCTATCTATCAAAAAGTTAAAGAGTAACCACCGCCATGTTGCCCAATAATTGTCAAGCAAAGCTGCTTGAGAATGGACAACTCATTGGTTTAGTTCTTCAACAGTCTTTTGAATGCAATCGGAGATAGATCATCAAATCTGATTATGATTCGCCACAAGGAAGAGTGCTTTGGATTTCATCTAAAGAATGAGAAGGTACTTGGAAAGGAAATGAGTCGCAAAGATTTCGCCATCAACTTTTTTCGCACAACTGCAAACATCATTTGCAGAAGAGAATACTGCAACTTCAAAAATATGTAATTTCACTTAGTTCAAGCATCTAGTTCATCATTCAGAGAGTTTAGACTGTTCATTTTTTAATCAACCAAGAGGAAATTGTCATGACAAAGTATCCGCTTATAGCATGCAGCATATTGGCATGTGCGACATTGTTGATCAGTTTGATGATTGAAAATGCCGATGCTCACAGAGGCAGAGGAAAGAAAATCAAGGCAACCGCAACACTACGAGCATGTAATGGTGTAGATGATATACGAGGCAAGGCCGTCCTCAAAGAAAGGCGTTCAGACCAGGGCGTCAAGGAAGTCGCTGTCACAATGTTCTTACAAGGTGAAGACTTACCCGACGGTGAGCACGGGGTACATATTCATGAAGTGGCCAGTTGCGAACCATGTGGATCAGCGGGTGGCCATTTTGATCCAGGTCCCAATGGCTTTTCAAGTCCTGACGGCAATCATCCTTTTCATTTAGGCGATCTCGTGAATATTGATGCCCATCGTGGAAATGCTCTGCTACGCACAAAAACCACGCGTGTCACCCTTTCAGATGGTCCTATCAGTATCTTAGACAAAGATGGCAGCGCATTTATTGTGCACATCAATGCTGATACTTTTTGCCCTGATGGCGTAGTGGGTGGATGCGCAGGTGGTGGGCGGTTAGCCTGCGGAATCATCGAACCTGTAAAACCAAGACATGGCAAAGGCTCCTATAGACGATAACATGAGAACTGTTAAGATTATTTGTGAAAGAGTCAGGCTAGATGCGACCACGATCACGTCAGAGTCCTGACGGTCGTATGAAATTCTTGAACTCCCTGAATGATATGTCCAGACCTTTGGTTGCGGGTATGTTATTAACATATCTCAACCCTGGGTCTTGGGCAGAAGAGGCAGCCATAAAGTCCCGAAACATAAGAAATGGCACCAAGCGGTAAACGCTGATGAAGGAACAGAATACACCATGCTTAAGTTACTAAGCGTAAAACATCGTTTAAACGTTCTCTGGCCGTCCGTTTTTGCCTATATCCTGATAGCCAGTATAGATGTCGCCCCTGCTTTTGCTAAAACGACCTTTACCGTGACCTTAGATAGCAAGCAGGAGGTTTCGCGTGTAAAGCAAGAGCAAAAAATTCACAAAAACGATGCAGCTGGGAAGGCCCAGTTAATCTATGAACCCACGAGTCAAGAAGTCTGTTACACCATTAGTTTTCAACAATTAATCGGGACAGAAACCGAAGTCCATATTCATGCCCCAGCACCAAAACACGAAAATGCTCCCGTGTTGTTTTTTATTGCACCTGAAGAATCAGGTGGTCCATCACCAATAGGGAGTCCAAAAAGCGGCTGTCTTGGTCCTCTCAACACACAGGAATTACGTTGGTTGAAACGAGGGTTATGGTATTTAAATATTCACACCGATGAGTTTCCCGGTGGGGAAATTCGAGGCCAAGTCTTACAAGCTTCATTTCAGTCTAAATAAAAAGGTAGAAAGGGAATCACATGCAAATAGGATTGATTGCGGGACTTCTTATAGTCACGGCATTGAGCAGCACATCACACGCCATGAAAGACAACAATGCCTCAGCAGAAGCAGGAGAGCAGGTCTATCGAAGCAATTGCTTAAACTGTCATGGTTCAAAGGGAAAGGGTGACGGACCGATAGCGGCCAGCCTAACTCCCCCACCAGCGGACCTTACCAACCCAGCAACTCAGAAAAAAGAAGATGACGCCTTATTGAAGGTCATCCAAAATGGAAAAACTGGGACTTCCATGCCAGCCTGGAAGAATGATTTAACAAAGCAGCAAATTCTTGATGTGCTCGCCTACCTTCGTACTTTCCCAAAATAGATTCATTCAAAACATCCAGTTACCAGTCGTGTTTAGACGGCGCATCTGTGATTAAAGAGTCAGTCATCTGTTGGTGAATTATTCTCGTTGCCCCTTTCCATATAATCATGAAAAGATCCTTGAAGAATCCACCCATTCTCTACACACTCACCAGATCCACCGTGACGTAAACAAAAAAATCCTAAGGCTCAGGAGGGAACGATACGGAAAGATCCACTGATTCACCGTGAGTGTGTTTGTAAAGGAAAACCCCCTGTTGCTTTACACCCTGTGTAGTAGATGGCCAGTGACCTTCAAGCCCTGCCTTGTTCGGCCCCAAAATTATGATCCTGAAGCAACAATGGGAAAATTCACCGCATTCGGGCAAGAAACTTTACTTTTCTACTTCTGCATTTATGGCGACACCGATACTATTCAACCCAGCTTGAGCGCACGCCGTATCTAGATGGCCACCTGGAGCGCCACCAACACCGATCCCACCGACAACCTGCTCATCAATTTTAATAGGCAGGCCTCCACCGAGAAGAAGCATATGATCATTCATGTGTTGGAGGCCCTGGACGACTGGCATCTTTGCGACCAGTTCAGCTAACTTAGCGGTGGGTTCTTTCATGCTGGCTGACGTATAAGCCTTCTTTCGACTGCTATCGATCGTATGGGGTCCAGCTCCATCCTGCCGAAAAACGGCGCGAATATTTCCACCCTGATCAACGACAGTTGCGCTCACGCGATACCCATCTTCCAAGCATTTTTCGACGGCGGCATGCGCGGCTTTCGTAGCTAAGGTAAGCGGCAGAACACTTTCTTTTGGGAGTTCAGCAGCCCAAGCTTGGCTAATCATAAATCCAGCCAAACAACATGTGAGAAGCCCAAGCTTCGCATAAATACCACGTGTTTCAATCATCCTCTCCTCCTTGAAAAATTATAATCTGGGGTTCCTTCTCTTCCGAGATTTCATTGTAATACTCAGTTTATTTGACTCCAGCAGACTCCAAGATTTCCACTATCTCGTGCAACCATTTTTGTCGAGCATGCTGAAAGGGCGTAACGCCTTCCTTATCGATAATATAAACATCCGCTCCGGCATTAACCAGGACTTGTATAATCTGCTGATAGTGCAACCCGCCATCACTGAGGACAATGGCCTCTAATAAGGTCGTCCAGCCTAGATGATTCACATCTTCGATATCGACCCAGTGTTCACTAATACCTTGAGCATCTCCATATGGCCGCGCCCAGCAGCCTGCACGAGCGATGTACCCCAAAACGCGCAAGATAAAGTTCAGCTTGACTTGCAGGATGAGCTTCATAACGTCTACCGTGCCTTCGGCTCCTGCTACCAACAGCGGACTATTCATTTTGTTATCCTGCATACTCACATCTGTGTCTGCCTCTATTAAAATCTTGACAATTCCCAAATGATGCCCTCAACGGCTTCGAGTAAGGCGGTACGTCCGCGGGTATTCTGAGTGTTGATCTTGGGGCCCGCCTTCACCAATTTACACACCGAGGTCAAATCATTTTATGCCACAGCCTCAATCAGATGTTGCTCGTCGTTACTCATGAACATGCCGAACTTCGCGAAATCCGGACGGTTACCAGGACCCCTAATCCAGACAGCGCGAGTGCGTCGGTCATTTTCTTCATCTCTAACGCTCCTTCATGAATAGTTAAATGAAGGATTTACATCAACCCGCATCTGTGAGGATGGAATGAAGAATTCTAAGGTAGAATGTACGCTGCTTTCAAATGTCATTACCAGAAGAGGGTCTTCTCTCTGATTGTACCTCGAATAAAAAAATCACTACTGATGATTATCACTCGGTTTGCAGTTCACCCTTCATTTCAACATCCTTTTACACAACATGCGCCAATCCCTTCCTATCAACAAAAAGAAACGAATGGACTTTCAATCCGACACATGACTGAATTTGATAAATTTCAAAGGCTGAAAGAAATATAACTTGAAAGGAGAACACCATGGATACCACGATGTTTGAACAGTTACCAACCTCTATATTCAATTGGTTCATGGCCAAAGGGTTGGTCATTCTCGCGATTCTCGTAGGAATGTATGTCGGATTTCTCATTCTCCAGCGTCTAATAAAACGACTGCAATCATATATTGAAGGGAACTTTCCTGATCAAGCACGTATTCAACGTGTCCAGACGTTGACCAATGTTTTTGGAGACTGTGTCTGGGTATTGATTGCAGGCATTGGAATCATGACGATCTTATCTCAACTGGGGATCAATCTAGCCCCATTCCTCGTAGCTGCCGGAGTCGGTGGTATTGCAATAGGATTTGGAGCGCAAAGTTTAGTCAAGGACGTCATCTCCGGATTTTTCATTCTGCTCGAGGATCAAATCCGAGTGGGAGATGTCGTGACCATTGCGGAGGTAAGTGGACTTGTTGAAGACGTGGGCTTGCGCACGATGATGCTTCGTGATGGTTCCGGTAATGTTCATATCGTTCCGAATGGCACGATTACGACTGTTACTAATATGACCAAAGACTTTTCTCGGTATGTCTTTCACATTGGTGTTGGGTATCGTGAGGATGTGGACCATGTCATGCAAGTTCTCAAAGACATTGCTTCCGCACTTCAACAGGATCCCCAATTTGCTGCTGATATCGTGGAACCCCTAGAGATGTTAGGTGTCGATGAGTTTGCGGAATCAGCTGTGGTTATTAAATGTTATATCACCACCAAGCCCCGTCGACAGTGGGGGATTGGGCGGGAAATGAATCGACGAATTAAAAAGACCTTCGATGCGCACGGTATTGAAATGCCGTTTCCCCATCGCACCCTCTACTGGGGCGACAAACAACAGCCACAGGATAATCGTAAAGCCGTATTAGAACCAATCTTGTCATAAATCTCAAAGCGGAATTGTGAAATAGAGAATCTATAAAATCGGACTAACCGGACTTTTGAGTTTTAGTTTTCAAACTGACCAGTCCGCCCAAAGCAACTGTAGTTGCCAATGCAGTCTTAGATCACGTCGTTTCACAAAGTTTGTGCTGGCATTGGAAAACTTAGTTCATGAGATAGTAGCTGGCCCGGTCGGGACGAAGCGTGGAGAAAATTGAAATTCTGCCAGAAATTTTTTCAGGATGGCTTGTTCCAATCGTGAGGGAAATTGTGTGGGGCATGGCACACGCAGCAACAGGTGAATTCGACCAGGTTCGGGGAGTTGAATGGTGACCCGAGGGTCCACGGATGGGGCATCCAACCATAGTTTTCCTTCTAGCTTTTTTAAATAGGCTCGAGCCTCTTCAATATGAGGTGCGGCTTCTTCTCTCCCCGCCTTCAACAGTAACTGTTCTGCCAGTTTCCAGTTATCGTCCGTGCTCAACGGGACGGTGATGATATGTAGTCGGTACTTTTTGCTGTAGGTCTCGTTCGTAATCGCATGCTGAAAAATCCAGCTATTCGGGATGATAATGGCTCGCCCAGTATATTGATGTGAGGTTTGGCCAGGTCCGATTTCTAAGATCGTAGTGGTCAGAGCATTGTGATCAAGAACATTTCCTCGAATCTCTCCAACCTCAATACGGTCTCCTAAGGTATAGGCTTTGGTGAGCGCACGGACCATCGAGCCACTCAAACAGGTAATAATCTCTTTGGTAGCCAGCACTAATGCCAAGGCAATGGCCAATAATGAAACTGCAAATGTTTGGATTTTAGGAGCCCAAATAAACCCAATGCCAAGAATGAAGATGACGAGTAATATATCTCGAATGGTGGTGCCCCATCGTCGTCGACTTTCGGCAGAAAGGTCCGTGCCCTGGAACAGGCTGTTATGAATTCCCATTCGAAGGATGATGACGATAAGAATTAGAATGCCTGTACTCAGTCCATAGCGAAGAACTAAGTCAGGGGACGCGCTCAATATATCTTCCATGCCCGATTCCTTATGAAGTTATGCTATGACAATGACAGAACGAGATAACCACATGGTAGTCCAGGATCAATACTATAGCACTTTTTTCCCAGACAAATTATTAACTTCACCCGTCTGCGTACTCTTAAGGGCATCTCTAAAAACCCCTGACATGTGGGTGCTGATTTGCGATACTCCGCCCAAGGAGGATTCTACGATGTCGACATTGCGCCAACTCAGCTTTTGTGATCTTGCTACCCGGTACGAAGCTCTTAGTCAAAACG
>JAJDBQ010000068.1 GCA_029261255.1 Nitrospirales bacterium | reverse complement strand
CCTGATTGTAACGCCCACGAAGCTGAAGAACCGGCTGCAATTAACACCGCACTTAAAAGGACGGATAGAAGCACTTTGTGCATCGCCCACCTCCTCATGAGAAGCTTGTTGATAATAAAGAATTTACTTAACAACGCAAGTCTATTTTCTTATCGATAACTCGAAGCCCATTCAAAAGAGGAAAGGTTTATAGCATATGGCATTCTGTGAAGCAAGAAGGTTTTTAACTGAATACTCTCCAACAGAATGAAATGACTTGAATGACCCATAAATTCACTCATTTTTAATAAAATCGATTCAATATTTACCAGATTCTCTTATTTTCATACAGTGCCAATTTTTCACAAAAATATCAACTCTTTTTGGCTAGCACGCACCTCGTTGAAAAACCGTCAATTTCACCCTTTCAACCATAATCAATGCTTAATCTTTTTGAGAAACAACAAGCTCATGGTCCTGCGGTCTTACCGAATTCTCTGATTCATAAGGATTAAAATTATAGAAAGACAAGTAAACAGGAACATTAAGGTCGGATACTGGCTTGCTCAATTAACCCAGTTATCGGAACTTATTTATAATCAGCCATTCACAAACACGTTGGATTCGCGTTCACGACCTATTGACGATTCCCCACCATGCCCTGGGATGACGAGGGTTTCTTCCCTTAACGAAAACAACCGATCTCGAATAGATTGAACAATCGCTCGACCATCTCCACCCCACAAATCCGTCCGCCCAATTCCTCCTCGAAACAAGGTATCCCCGGAAAAGACTAAATCTTCGCTCTGGAAATAAAAACAGGTAGAACCGGGGGTATGACCTGGTGTATGGAGAATCGTTGCGATATACGGCCCGACAACCATCTCCTCTTCATCATGAATCCATTGATCTGGCGGCGGAACTGGCACATAGGGCACACCAAACATTTGGCATTGAATCTCCAACATATTCCAAAGATCTTTATCATTTGGATGCAGGCAGAGCGGAGCTCCAGTTGCTAATTTAATGTGTCCTGATGCTAAGAAATGGTCGAAATGGGCATGAGTATGCAAAATGGCGCAAACCGTGAGACCTAACGACTCAACTTCCTGAAGAATGCGCTCAGGACTTCCACCAGGATCAACCACTATCGCCTGATTCGTCTCGAGATCACCAACAATGGAACAATTACAGGAAAGGGGAGGAACCGGAAACGTTTTTCGTATGAAATTCGACATGAGTTACTCCGGGATCAAGGCGTATTTTCAACGAACCAGCTTAGCATGATTTCATGACTTTTCCGATCTACTCTTTTTTTCTCTCCCACGATATTCAATTTTCCCATCATATGTAAGACGAAGACCAGAGATTTAAATAGACTTCACGCATGCCGTGCCAAGAGCGAAAACGTTCACGAGACACTCGCCTTCTCACGGGCCTCTCACTATTCACTTTTAACTCCTCCCTGCTGGACTAATTGAAATAACTCGCAATTAAGCATAGACTACCTAATAAAAGGTACCCATTTCCCATGCTCCGTTTTCATTGAATCCTTGCTCTCAATACTGAGTCCGTAAACATGCCAGGATTACGCCAGCAACGAACCTCACCAAAAATTGAACAGATTCAGCTACTCCTGATTCGCGTGGCACTCAGTCTGATCGCCGCCCTTTGCCTCCTCATGCTCACGGCCTGCCCCCAAGATCAAACAGCCCTTCAAGGAGAAACCCTTCAGTTAAAAAAGCAGGCCGAAAAATTGGAGTCATTCATACAGTCCCTCCAAGACGGCAATAAAGTCCTGCAGCAGCAAATCGACCGCTTAAATCAGGAAAGTAGAGAGACCGCAACATCATACGAGACTCAATTAGAAGAAGCTCAAAGCCACATTAGACAACTGACCAATGTTCCTAAAAAAGATGTCGCCACCATACAATCGCTAGAAAAGAAGAATGCGAAGCTCAAAAGAGATGCCCAATGGTTGCGGAGTCAACGTGACCACATGAGGAAATCTCTCATCATTCAACAAATTGGCGGGCAATCCCATGAACTACCATTTACATTCTCTGCCGTCTCCACGATGATGGAAGAGTCCTTCACAAAAAATGGCTATACCATTCTCTCCACCATGCAAACCGATCAGAAAGCTATTTATATTACAGATCGAAAGACATCTCTCCCACCATCATTGGAACTCTCTGGCTTTCGCAATCAATACCTTGCCATGATTGAGAAAGGACCTGCCGACCACACCACGATTTGGGTCCGAGCAGAATTTGAAAAACTCTCCAGAAATGGACATATCTTTGCGGCCCCACAAGCAGAGCTGGCCGATATAGAATTACGTTTCATCCAAGAAGTCCACCAAAATCTTGCTCGCGGCAATGCTGCCCATGCCCGGAACTTCTAAGCTTGGAAACGAGAATTGCTCGAAGATTCGCCCTACCGTCGAAGGAGAGAAGGCAAAAAACCAGCGGAAGGTGAGAAGGAAGAACTTAAGAAGTTCGAAGAGAATGCCCGGATTGTAGATAATGATGAACGCCCTGCGCCGCTTTCCGACCTTCAGCAATGGCCCAGACGATGAGAGACGCCCCACGCTTCGTATCACCTGAGGCAAACACACCATCGATATTGGTCATGAAATGCTCATCGACTCCAACATTCCCTCTGGCATCGTAATTCAGCCCCAAGGAGTCCAGAAGGCCGTTTTTTACCGGGCCCACAAAGCCCATGGCCAACAAGACTAGATCAGCATTCAATTCTGTTTCTGAGCCAGGAACCGGAACAATTTTCCCTTCTTTGAATTCTACCCGGTTCGTATGCAGCTTTGAGACATGTCCATTTTCTCCAGAGAACTTGGTTGTCGAAATACTCCACTCACGATCACAACCTTCTTCATGAGCATGCGAGGTCCGTAGTCGCATCGGCCATAATGGCCAAGGGGTAGAACCCGAACGAGTCGGCGGAGGTTCCGGCAACAACTCAAATTGATGCGCTTCCGTGCAGCCTTGGCGGTGCGCGGTCCCCAAACAATCTGAGCCGGTATCGCCTCCACCAATCACAACGACCCGCTTTCCTTTGGCAGAGATTTCTTCTCCCTGAATCGTATCGCCCGCAACACGTTTATTTTGTTGAGTAAGGTAGTCCATCGCTAAATGAACCCCCTTCAGATCTCGACCCGGAACCGGAAGCTCTCGAGCTTGTTCAGCGCCCATAGCAAGCAAGACAGCATCAAAATCATGACGCAATTTTTCTAAATTCGTATCAACACCCACACATACACTGGTTTCAAAGGTCACACCTTCTTTACGCATCTGCTCTAACCGCCGGTCCAACACCCACTTTTCCATTTTAAAATCAGGAATGCCATATCGGAGAAGACCACCGATCCGGTCAGATTTTTCTAAGACCGTCACCTGGTGGCCCGAACGAGCTAATTGTTGCGCCGCCGCTAATCCAGCAGGGCCTGACCCGACGACAGCCACCTTCTTCCCAGTCGAAACTACTGGCAATACCGGTTCAACCCAGCCTTCCTCGAATCCTTTGTCGATAATATTCCACTCAATAACTCGAATCGACACGGGATCGCTGTTAATACCCAAGACACAAGCCGACTCACATGGTGCAGGACAGAGACGACCGGTAAATTCTGGAAAGTTATTGGTGGTATGCAGGGCTTTGAGGGCATCTTTCCAGCGCCCACGATGCACTAAATCATTCCATTCCGGAATCAAATTGACGACAGGACAACCAGTCGAGCTCTGGCAAAACGGAACCCCACAGTCCATACACCGGGCTCCCTGTACTTTGAGCTTCTCATCATCAAACGGCTCATAGAGCTCCTTGTAGTCTTTGACGCGAAGCTCCACGGACCGACGCTCCGGTCCTTCACGAGTAAACTTGAGAAACCCACGAGGATCAGCCACGACTCACCACCTCACGTTCGCGTTGCGCATGTTCTTTGGCTAAGGCCGCTTTCCGTTCTTGGAGTACCCGCTTGTAGTCTCTCGGCATCACTTTGACAAATTTCGGCAACATGACATCCCACGCATCTAACACTCGCTTAGCATTAATGCTCTTTGTATAACGTAAATGCGATTCAATCATCGTGCGAAGAGTCTGGATATCTTCAGATGCTTCAACCTTTTCTCGTTCCACCATGCCCATATTACATCGCTCAGGAAATTTCCCCTCTTCATCCAAAACATAGGCCTCACCGCCAGACATTCCTGCCGCAAAATTACGCCCTGTTTTACCTAGAACGACCACAACCCCGCCCGTCATATATTCACACCCATGGTCTCCCGTTCCATCAATGACCACTCGAGCCCCACTGTTGCGAACGGCAAAACGCTCCCCAGCAATCCCATAGAAATAACCCTCACCGGCTGTGGCCCCATAGAGTGAGGTATTTCCAATCAAAATTGTTTCCTCTGGAGAATAGGTCACATTAGGCGGAGGCACCACAATGATTTTTCCACCCGATAGGCCCTTGCCCAAATAGTCATTCGATTCGCCTTCAAGAGTCAGGGTAATCCCCTTCGATAAAAATGCTCCAAAGGATTGCCCTGCCGAGCCTGTAAATTTTATTTGAATCGTATCTGATGGGAGGCCTTCCGTTCCATATCGACGTGCAATGTGGCTAGACAACACCGTACCGGTCGTTCTATTTAAGTTACGAATAGGCAACTCGAATGAGACTGGTTCCTGGCGTTCAATCGCAGGCTGGCACAATTCAACGAGTTGATTATCCAATATTTCTGCAAGCCCATGATCTTGTGCTTGGACCCAGGATGTTGCCACATCTGGACCAACCTGGGGCTTCGTGAGTAAGAGTGACAAATCCAGCCCTTTGGCCTTCCAGTGGTCTACTGCTTTTTGGACTTTGAGTTTGTCCACCCGGCCAATCATCTCTTTCATCGTCCGAAATCCTAATTGTGCCATGAGCACACGGATCTCTTCTGCAACAAAAAGGAAAAAGTTCACGACGTGATCTGGATTACCAGTAAATTGTTTGCGCAATTCAGGGTCTTGGGTCGCGACACCAACCGGGCAGGTGTTCAAATGACACTTACGCATCATAATGCAGCCCTCTACAATCAATGGTGCGGTGGAAAAACCAAACTCCTCGGCACCTAACAGGGTTGCGATCACCACATCTCGCCCAGTTTTCAATTGGCCATCAGTTTCCACACGAATGCGCCCACGTAAATCATTCACCACCAGCGTCTGATGGGTTTCCGCTAATCCTAATTCCCAAGGAATGCCAGCATACTTGATAGAAGAAAGCGGAGAAGCCCCGGTCCCTCCAGAATCTCCACTAACCAAGACTTTATCGGCATGAGCTTTTGAGACGCCTGCTGCCACCGTGCCGACTCCCACTTCAGACACCAACTTGACCGAAACAGCAGCTTCCGGGTTGGAATTTTTTAAGTCGAAAATGAGCTGTGCCAAGTCCTCAATCGAGTAAATATCGTGATGCGGCGGAGGCGAAATAAGCTGGACACCAGGAGTTGAGTACCGAAGCTTGGCGATCCCCTCATCGACTTTGTGCCCCGGCAACTGTCCACCTTCACCGGGTTTTGCACCCTGAGCCATCTTAATTTGTAATTCTTTGGCATTCACCAAGTAATGCGCGGTCACCCCAAAACGACCAGACGCGACTTGCTTAATATACGAATTTTTGGAGTCGCCATTGGGTAAGGGAATAAACCGTTCCGGATCCTCTCCGCCTTCACCGGTATTACTCTTCGCTCCTAGACGGTTCATGGCAATGGCCAACGTTTCATGGGCCTCTTGACTGATGGCCCCGAATGACATCGCTCCAGTGGTAAACCGCTTGACGATTTCGCTGACCGGCTCAACTTCCTCTAAAGGAATCGGCTGTGGGAGAAATTTAAAATCGAACATTCCTCGAATGGTCGAACGCTGTTTGTGTTCTTCATTCACCAAGGCAGAATATTCAGCAAATGTTTTAGAGCTGTTCGTATGGGTGGCATGCTGCAATTTAAAGATGGTATCAGGGTTCCAATTATGGTGTTCCCCTTGAATGCGATAATGGATTTCCCCACCAAAATCTAATTGACGAATCGGTACGGGTTGATAGGCCAAAGCATGCCGCCGTAAAGTTTCATCACCTAATTCTTGTATGCCAATTCCCTGAATGCGCGAGGCAGTCCCAGTAAAATAGCGGTCAATCAAATCAGACCGAAGGCCGATAGCCTCGAAAATCTGTCCGCCACAATATGATTGCAGGGTCGATATGCCCATTTTTGAAAATATCTTCAACAACCCTTTATTCACCGCCTTGATAAATCTCGACTCGGCGGTCGCCGCATCCACAGTCTCAGGGAAGAACCCTTCCCGCTCCATGTCCACCAGAGATTCCACCACCAAGTACGGGTTAATCGCCCCTGCGCCATACCCAATCAAACACGCGAAATGATGGACATCCCGAGGCTCACCGGTTTCGAGAATCAATCCGACTTCGGTACGCGTTTCCTCTCGAACCAAATGATGATGCACGGCAGAGACACCTAACAAACTAGGAATCGGAGCCCATTCCTCATTCACCCCTCGATCACTCAAAATCAAAAACTTTTCTCCGTCTTTAATCGCCTTAGAAGCCTGTATGCAAAGTTGCTCAATCGCTGCCGCGAGTCCATCCGGCCCTTCCGAAACTTTAAAGAGCAGCGACAACGTTTTACTTCTAAAATGAGGATCCCCAATCATGCGGATTTTTTGGAGATCCTGATTACTCAGAATTGGTTGCTGGAGTTTGATCCGCCGACAGGCTTCCGGGATTTCAGCAATCAGGTTGGGCTTGGGTCCAATATTTGTCACAAGGGA
>JAJDBQ010000067.1 GCA_029261255.1 Nitrospirales bacterium | reverse complement strand
GGGTTTTTCTCTTCGACTGTGGGGTTGAATGAGGCCGTCATTCGGCGGTACGTGGAGCATCAAGAACGAGTGGACAAAGGGCAGATTCAACTTGAATTTGAATTTTAAGTGCCACGTGGCGTAAGCCCGTGGGTATCTACTGATACCATTTTCGCCGAGTGGGAATCTTGAAAAATTAGCAAATTTCCCTTGGCTCAACGAACAAGGATTGAAAGAAAAGTGTAATCGTGAAATGGGATCTGATGTAAAACTGAGTGTGGTCATTCCTTGTTTGAATGCCGAGGCCACTCTCGCGGAACAGCTTGAGGCTCTCGCTTCACAGTCCTGGTCATCAGTGTGGGAACTCGTGATTTCGGATAATGGATCGAGCGATAAGTCTGTTGAAATCGCAGGCCGTTATCAAAAGGCCTTCTCTCATTTTCAAATCGTTGATGCCTCTGCACGGAGGGGTGGTCCATACGCGATCAATGCGGGAGTGAAAGCAGCAAGAGCAGATCATGTGGCTGTTTGTGATGCTGACGATGAAGTAGAGCCCGGATGGGTAGCCTCAATGGGTGAGGCGCTAAAAAAATATGATATCGTGTGTGGTCGGTTCAAGTTTGATAAGTTCAATGACCTTAAAACAGCTCAACAATCAGCTGAAGCATGGAAAGATGGACTGTACACAGGACGTTTCCTGCCCGGTGGAGGAAGTGGAAACTTTGGTGTGAGGCGTGTTCTTCATGATGAAATAGGTGGATTCGATGAGTGTCTTCCTCATGCGTATGATGCAGACTATTTTTGGCGAATTCAATTAGAGGGTTACCCTTTGCATTATTTGGCGGCAGCGGCTATCCAAATTCGAGTTGGACGCGTGAACCCATCCTTCCGTTCAATTTTTCGCCGAAGTAAAATAAGATTTGCCTCAAATTATTGGTGTTATAAAAGATATCGTGCTTATGGAATGCTCCCACCTCCAACATTAAGAGGATCTTTATCTCAATGCGCACGAACGGTCAAACATGGGGCCCGCATGTATTGGCAAGAAAAAGCAAGGAGAGACTCGTGGCTTGCCCAGTTGGCACAACAGACTGGCGAAGTTATTGGGCAAGTCCAAGGAAGGCTCACGAGTCCGTGTCAGCCCTATCGTCCGAAGAATATGGGCGAATACAGTGTGAAGAGAACGTGAGTGAATACATTCCACCTTCAAACTTTGTAGGAATGCACTATGAAAAATATTATTAAGGCACTTGTGCCGGAAGCGATTAAGGCCAATCTTAAATCCAGACAGCAAAAGAAGGCTTTGAAAGAACAGTTTTTAAAGGGGTTGAGATCAACAGATGTGTTTTTAGTCGGCCATCCAAAGTCGGGTAATACGTGGTTAGCCTACATGCTTGGCATTGTTTCACAGGGAGAAAATCATGAGGCCGTCAATCTAAAAAACGTTTCGCAATTTATTCCAACCATTCATAGCGTTGATGAGAAAGTTAGTGAATCCGAACATCTCTCATCTCCGAGAGTTTTTCGGAATGAAGGGCCGATATTTGCTGAACTCTATCCTAAGACGATTTACATCGTTCGCGACCCTAGGGCCGTTTTACTTTCGTATTATCATCATTGGCTCCATACAGACAGTCAAGATCACGGTACTCTTGAAGAGTTTATTGATGAGATATTGGAGCATGGTTGCATAAGGCGTTGGGATCCTTGGCTGCTCGGATGGGAAGTGCAAGTTCTAGCGTGGACCGCTCGAGCCAATCAACAAGCTGTGAAGATTGTTAGATATGAAGACTTGATAGAAAATCGGAAGGAAACCTTTCGCGACGTGCTGGACTTTTGTGAGATACCGTGCGATGACGCGTTGTTTTTAACGGCTGTTGAGCGGGGCGATTTTCAGAGTATGCGTAAAGTCGAGCAGCAACATGGTGCTGAGTCGTATCCTGGGGAAGAAGGCAATGACAAGGAGGAGAAGGGCTTTTTCGTGAGAAAAGGTGTTGTTGATAGCTGGAAGGAAGAAATGCCTGAAAATGTGATTCAGAAAATCGAGAAGAAATTTCATCAAACCATGCAAAATCTTGGATATCTGCCTAAATAAGACACGTCATTTCGCCGAAAGTATTCTCAATAGAGGGGGGCTTTCCTCTTGGGATGCCGAAGGTGGAGTCGCTGTTTGTTGTATTAGCTGGCAGAGCGCCATGGAGAATCCTGGAGAGCCAGGAGGGTGTGAAACTCTGGTCCATAATCAATGAGGTTCGCATTCAGTTCCCACCTAGTCATTTTCATTTTGAGCAGCTCAGCGCTCACGCTTCCCCCAACATACGAATAGAACGGGTGTCCTTTTGTTTTGAATCTACAGGTATCATCGAGCCTGCCCAATACGAATTGCGTGCAATGACTAGGCAAAACATTTCACACTCTCCGGTTATGGTAGACAGATGTCATGAGGAGAACGGGTTAAGTAATTTATGTCGTGCAAGACTGATGAGCTTCAAGTACCTGGTTTCCACTTAGCAGATCGTGCATTGTTTCGGAGTGCGGAGCTTGCCATCATTGTTCCAACTTTTAATGAACGAGAAAATATCTGTGAGCTCGTCGAGCGATTAGAAGCCTGTCTTGCACCTATCCATTGGGAGGTTATCTTTGTCGATGATGACTCTCCCGATGGCACTGCAGAGCACGTTCGAGTGACCAGTATTGAAAATCGACGGGTTCGTTGTTTGCAACGACTCGGTCGTCGAGGCTTATCATCTGCCTGTATTGAAGGGTTTCTCGCGAGTGCCGCACCCTATTTGGCTGTCATTGATGGGGACCTTCAACATGATGAGACCTTGCTGCCGAAGATGTTAGAAATTTTAAGGAAAGGCGGGACAGACATCGTAATTGGTAGTCGATATATCGTTGGCGGGGGGATTGGTGAATGGAGCCGAACGCGTGCGTTGATGAGCCTTGTTGCTACGCGACTGAGCTTGCTCATATTGCAAGCGGACCTTACGGACCCCATGAGTGGATTTTTCATGATCCGCCGTGACGCATTCAATTATTCGGTTCGCAATCTTTCCGGCTTAGGATTCAAAATTTTGGTTGATTTGTTTGCGTCGTCTCCGCGGCCGTTATGCTTCAAGGAACTTCCTTACCAGTTCCGTAGTCGCCAAGTTGGAGAAAGTAAGTTAGACAATTACGTCGTTTGGGAATATTTGACATTGTTGCTTGATAAAATGATCGGTCACATTGTTCCAGTTCGCTTTATCACTTTTTCCCTTGTAGGTGGCTTAGGTATTGCTGTTCATTTAGTGATTCTGGCCTTACTATTCAAGGGACTACAGACGGAATTTGTGGCTAGCCAAGTGATTGCGACGGTGATTGCGATGACCTTCAACTTTGCCCTGAATAATGTTCTCACTTACCGCGACATGCGTCTGAGGGGGTGGCGATGGCTTCGGGGGTGGGTGTCGTTTTCATTATTGTGCAGTGTAGGTGCTTTTGCGAATGTGGGCATTGCTTCTTATCTCTATTCAATGGATACTTTTTGGGTAGCCTCTTCCGTCGCTGGCATTATCATTGGTGCGGTGTGGAATTATGCCCTGACGGCAACGTTTACCTGGGGGAAACCGAAAGCTCGATAAGGTTTATGTGGAGACATCTGGTTACACACACTCTTTTGATATTCTATGAATGCAGAATGTCCAAGTTTTTTTTGAACGCATAGACCGCTCTTTAAAGTCCAATGAAGATTTTTCCACCGGACGTCCTTCCTAGTCACGACCGAATACCTGCATCTAAAGGCATATTTTTTCAGTGGCCAATCAGTGCTTGGGGCTACGTTATTGTGGCTATTTTATCCCTCGTCTTACTCATACTTCGGATGTATGCGGGAGGATTTATTTCTTTAACCGCAGATGAATTTGGAAAAGCTGCGTTGGCCTGGATCGGCTTAGAGAACCCGACTGTTTGGTTTGAGCACATATGGTTGCCTGGGCATTTTCCACTATTGGCCGCTGGGTATGCGTTCACTGGTGATCTCTTGATTGGTTCTAGGCTTGTCTCTGTTCTGTTTGGGGTTGTGGCAATTTTTGCCGTCTACCGACTAGGCTACTATCTCAAATCAGACGGGGTTGGAGGGGTTGCAGCTATATTGATGGCAACCAGCCCGCTTGCAGTATGGCTTTCCGCTACAGGCCTCGTTGATATTTTATATGGAGCATTCTTTATTCTTGGTTTAAGCTATTACGTACAATGGCAACGTTCCCATGACCTGCATTCGTTGTACCTTTCCTGTGGGTTATTTGCGTGCTCATGCACATTTCACTACAACGCATGGTTAGCCGTTATGGCTGTCGGGATGTTGCTAAGCTATGATCTGCTATGGTCCAAGAATAGAGAGCGATTGCATGGAGTTCTGGGGTTATTCATCCTTGCCCTTGTTCCGATGCTATGGTGTGCTTGGAATTGGTTTACACATGGGGATCCGCTGGATTTTTTACATGGGCACATAGAAAGCAGTGCACTTCTGTATGAAAAGTGGGGAGCAGCTACCCCTTCGATCAAAAATTCGCTCTCCTACATCGGCTCATCGATTATCCGCCTTGGACCCGTACTAGCAGTTTTGAGCATTGCTAGTGCTGCAGGAGTCGTTTATGCGACACAGGAGCGCCAGACGTTGGGGCGGCTATGGTTTGTTTTGTTAATCTTCGGAGGGGGGCTCATTGTGTTGTTCGCCCGAGGTGGTCTTCCGACTGCCTATCCTGAACGTTATATGCTTGTACCTTTGCTGATCATGACTGTGCTATCTGCTTACGGTTTGAGCATTCTGTTTCAAAATCATGATCAATCGGTGAGAGTCATGGCCGGGCTGTTTTGCGGTCTCGCACTCATGACGAACCTCTGGTTGACGCTACATTATCCAAAAGGTCAAGCAAAGATTCAGGAAGCACAAGAAGTTGCTGATTTTCTTACACAGACGGAATACTTGCAACACGGCAAAAGGGTTCTGCTTGAAACCAAAGAATGGAATCATTTTGTGATTGGTGTGTTTTTAAATGATCCCAGTCTAGTAATAGAAGCTCCAAATCACCTAGCAGGCTTACTCGAGACAGAAGTGAGAGCCAGACGTTTTGCTCAAGAGAGGGGAATTCGAAGCCTTGGCGTGTGGTCAGAGGCCCTTCGTTCCCATGTTGAGAAGTGGGGGCTTCCGCGTATCGGACAAGTAGGGAGTTATACGTTCTACAATTTCAGCTAAATCAACGCCTATCAGTCTGGAGGAAATTTCAGGGAATCGTTTCATCAAGTTTGAGAGCTGGGTGGTACGAACTATGTAGATTTGACAGAACATGACTGCCAAGATTTATTTCACTAGACTTAGTAACACTAAGCTACGATGTATACGGAAGTTGCCGCATCGCAGGCTCTAAAAGGCATCTTGAAGGCAACAGAAAATCAACAATACACAAGTGGGGACATCCGGATGGGACTCAAACATCTGTCTTCGTCTTTTGTTGGTAGATACAATACAAAAATTGAAAATGCTATGTTGTCACTATAGTTGCTACAATGTCGTCTATGCCTTTGTACATTGCCGGTCAAATGGAACGAGCCAAACGGGTTATTTCGTATTTTAAAGAAATATACCAATATCGATTAGCGCTCTTGCCGGTTCAAAGTTTACCTCAAAGAACTAAAGTATTCGTTGCGACGCTTTCAGCACTTTTTCTTAACAGGAAAAAAGTCCTGTTTTATCCGGATAGGCCTCAAGCTCTTTTTGTGATTTATAAGATTTTTCTTGCCTTGGGTTTTCATTTGACAACAAACCCGCTAGAACATTGTGATATAGCGATGAAATGGCGCGATACTATCGGAACTGGCAATCCATTCTTTCCCCCAGAGGCTGCGCTTGAATCGCTTGTAGAAAATCGGCCTGAACTTCGAGTTTTGAATATGAATTGTAACGATGTGAGTAAAAAACGTGTGAGTGCTGTTTTCGCAGAAATATTTGGGTATTCCACATCCGTCAATCCAAGCACCTATTCTGGAAAATGTGTGATGAAATCGGATTGGAATGGGTTGCATGTGGGGGAGATCCTCGACTGTCCAACCGAGATTCGACGAGATGGTTTTGTGTATGAAAAATTAATAAACAATGAAGTGGGCGATGGATTGGTGCAAGATATCCGAGTGCCAATATTTGGCAGGACGATACCATTTGTTTATCTTAAATCTCGGCCCGTACAAGAACGTCTAGTTGATCGGAGCCATACCCTTTCTAAAACGGTCATGGCAGAAGTTTCGGATTTCCTCACGAACGAAGAGGTAAAGAAAATAATTCAATTTAGCGAGAAACTTGGACTAGATTACGGTGAAATAGATATTCTTCGCGATCGAGGTGATCAAAAAATTTATATTGTTGACGTGAATAATGATCCATCTGGTCCCCCTACTCCTATCAGTGGTGAATACCCATTGTCGGCGATTGTCAGATTAGCTCAGGCTTTTGAACAAAATTTCTTACTTCGGTAGCTGTTCGTTTTTCAATGTTACTGGGTGATAAGTGGATCCAGGCCTATCCTCCCCCTCTTTTTGGCGATAGGTATGTCAGTGCTATTTTTGTCATGATTTCTCTGGCCGTCGCTTATTCGTGATTGCCTGCCGTAAGTTGTGGGTTTTTTGCAAGCAATAAAAAAAGAGAATGATCTCTAGGAAATAAGGAGGAAGTGGTAACGTGAGGATTATTAATGGAGTAAAATGGAGAATCAATCGTCTTCTTGAAGCAGGCGATCTGTGGTGGAGAAGTCATCCTACGGCGATTTCAATGAAGACGACTCTTGGAATACCCGCAAAGTTTCATAGTCCAGCCAGATCGGTGTTAGAGAATTCCATCCTTCCCTACTATGCCGCGCAAGGTTCGAAGTCTAGGATGTTATTTGTAGGAATTGATTGGTACACGAAGCATTACGAAAAGCAGTTCAAACATTATGAAGCGTATTGGACGATAGATCCTGAACCGAGTCAAAAGCGCTATGGTGGGAAAAACCATATCCTTGATGTGTTCGAAAATCTCAATCAGTACTTTGATCCGCCGTATTTCGACGTGATCATCTGCAACGGAGTCCTGGGACACGGCATTAACGACCGGGATGCTGTAGAAAAAGCCTTAGGTGTCTGTTTCACGCATTTGCGTCCTGGGGGAACATTCGTGCTTGGGTGGGGTGGAACGCCAGGTTTGTTGTCGTTCCCGCTGGAGGAATCGAAAAGTCTTGCTCAGTTTGTTCCATTCGAGTTTCCTCCTTTATCTACGTCTAGTTATAGCACCAAGCCTCAATATGAATATGTGTTTCAGTTTTTCCAAAAAAAATGACAATTATTCGTAGATGATGCCATGGAATTTGAATCAGCTCGCTAGTGATGCCTACAGACATTTGTCATAAATCTATACTTGTAGTGGCTCATCCTGATGATGAAATCCTCTGGTTTAGTTCTATTCTTGCAGATGTTGATCATGTGATTCTTTGTTATTTGGGTGAGTTGGTCAACCCAGCGTTTGGCGAACAAAGACGGCAAATCCTTGTAGATTATCCCCTGCAACATAAAATGTCGTGTTTGGAGCTTGTTTCACTGGGTCTCTCTCGACCCCAAAATTTCCGTAATCCAAATTTTTCTCAATACGGTATTGATTTTACCGATGATCAGGGCGTAGAGGAGACGTTTAAACAGCACTATAGGGAGAACTATCGTCTTCTTCGAAATCAATTAGCCGAAATGCTTTCCGGATATCAAACTGTTTTTACCCATAATCCATGGGGAGAGTACGGACATGAAGAACATGTGCAAGTGTATCGTGTCATTCAAGAATTGCAAAAAGAGATGGGTTTCAATCTCTTATTTTCGAATTATTGCAGTGACAGAACGGTTCATCTGACCTCGAATTTAGTAGATGCTTGTATGGTTGAATCTCGTGCGACTGATCGAGTGATTGCTCAGAAAGTCTTAGAAGTCTATCAACAAACGAACACGTGGACTTGGTACGATAATTGGATTTGGCCAGAGCAAGAGACATTTTTTCGGGAATCTCCCGTTGGATCGGGAAGCGTCAGTGCCGGGGCGCTTCTTCCTGTTAATATGATTGTGATGCCAACGATGCCTACCCAGCCGGCTTCTTCGGATTCTAGGCTGAGACGGGTGAAAAAGTTTCTTGGTGTGTAAGGCAAGACCAAGACGTGAAGTTGAGAACCACACGTCTCGATTGTGTTCGCCAGCTAGTAGTTTTCTTGACCCATAACGTTGAACGAGGAGCATTATGAAAGCTGTTATCTTAGCTGGAGGGTTAGGCTCACGATTAATGGAAGAGACCGTATTGAGACCAAAACCTATGGTGGAGATTGGGGGGAAGCCAATACTCTGGCATATAATGAACATCTATGCTGCCCAAGGTGTCGATGAGTTTATTATTGCTCTAGGCTACAAAGGGCAGTATATCAAAGAGTATTTCCTTAACTATTACGCGAATGACAATGATATTTCGGTTGACTTAGGCACGGGGAAAACGACGATTCATGACGGAAATCAAACAAACTGGAAAGTTCATCTTGTCGATACGGGACTACATACCTACACGGGAGGCCGTTTGAAAAGACTCAAGAAGTGGTTATCCGAAGATGAACCATTTATGTTTACATACGGCGATGGTGTCGCTGACTTAGATATACAAGCGCTTCTCAAGTTTCATCAATCACATGGAAAACTTGCGACGGTGACGACGGTTCATGCGCCTGCTCGATTCGGGAGGATGGTTTTTCATGAGAACGCCGTGACGAGCTTTAACGAAAAAGTCATTGGTGATGAGGGTTGGATTAATGGCGGGTTCTTTGTTCTTGATCCAAAAGTCATCGACCATATCGATGATGATGCCACTATCTGGGAGCGTGAGCCAGTTGAACGGTTGGCGAAAGATGGGCAGCTCATGGGGTTTCGACATCAAGGGTTTTGGTCTTGCATGGATACCCTCAAAGAAAAAACCATGCTTGAGGAGCTGTGGAATACTGGTCAAGCTAAATGGAAGGTTTGGTCATAAATATCATACAGCGTTGTCTCTAAACACTGATGATTCAGTCGATGTGATCTCTTCATAACCTTTAAGGGTTTCGGTACTATGATTTACCATAAGACAGCACTGAATGATGCGTTTGTACTTGAGCTTGAACAAATCGCAGATGAACGCGGGTTTTTTGCGCGTAGTTGGTGTAAAGAGGAGTTGGAAGCTCGTGGCCTTGATGGAGATCTTGCGCAATGCAGTCTTTCCTTCAATAGCAAGAAGAACACCCTTAGAGGGATGCACTTTCAGATACCTCCGTACGGAGAAACCAAGTTAGTGCGCTGTACGACCGGTGCCATATTTGATGTGATTATTGATCTTCGTGTTCAGTCCTCGACATATATGAAGTGGGTGGGCGTGGAACTCTCTGCAGACAATCGAAAAATGCTCTATATTCCGAAAGGATTTGCTCATGGATTTCAAACGTTGGTTCATGAGAGCGAAGTCTTTTACTTTATTTCAGAGGCCTATCATCCAGAAGCTGCTCGAGGAGTGCGTTGGAACGATCCAGCCTTCAATATAAGTTGGCCTCACGCCGAACATCGTGTCATTTCCAGTAGGGACAATAATTGGCCAATGACTGTGCTAGGGCAGGATCCTTGGTCCATATAAAGGATTATCACGTAGAGGTTGTTAGTTGAGGGAGGACTCAGTGAATGTCGGAGGGAAGAATAAAGATTTCATTGGTGTTGTGCCGGCTGCTGGACTAGCTTCCCGTATCGCCCCTGTCCCATGTAGTAAGGAAATCTATCCCATTGGTTTAGGCGATGGTCCTGGTCAGGGTGTTGTGCGTCCGAAAGTCGCAGGCCAATTTCTCTTGGAAAAACTCTCCAATGCTCATGTAGCACAAGCCCTAATTATTCTTCGAAAAGGGAAGTGGGATATTCCTCAATATTTTGGAAATGGTTCGAGTATAGGAATAGATCTTGCCTATGTGATTATGGGGAATCCCAATGGCGTGCCGTTCACAATAGATCAGGCGTTTTCTTTTATTGAACATAAAAAGGTCGCGTTTGGCTTTCCTGACATTCTCTTTTCTGAACAACATGCCTTTGATTTGTTAATACAGAGACAAAGGAACAGTGAGGCGGATATTGTCTTAGGTCTCTTCCCTTGTGGATCAGTTCTTCAAGCTGATCGGGTTGATGTTGGAGAAGATGGGAGAGTTCAGGAAATTTTAGTCCGTTCGGCTTCTACTCAGTGTATGACGACGTGGGGTATTGCGGTGTGGACGTCGCGATTTACGAATTTCTTACACAATTTTCTTGCACCACTCAAAGAAGTGACGCATCTTGAGGCAGAGTTGTCATTGAGTGAGGTCATGCAGTCAGCACTTGAGGGTGGTTTGAATGTTCAAGGCGTCACTGTGGCTCACCAACCATTCTTAGATATTGGGACGCCAGAAGGTTTAGCGCAAGCAATTGCCTACTAGCAATCCTTCCTTGCTGGCTCTTTTGAGGCGAAGGAGAGATTCTGAACGGTTTTAAGCATGTTTAGTGAGGAGCTAGTTTTTCGTTTTATCCACTAAAGGGAGCGTTGTCTCATATGAAAGCCACATCCAGCCAGTGTCGATTTTGTGATGAGCCATTGGTGCACACCTTTGTAGACCTTGGTATGTCCCCGCTCGCGAATTCTTATATAGGCGTATCCAAACAAAATGAAATGGAAGCATTCTATCCGCTTCATGTGTATGTCTGCGAGAAGTGCCTATTGGTACAACTAGAAGAGTTTGAAAAGGCCGCAGATATTTTTAGCGACTATGCGTATTTTTCATCATATTCAGAATCTTGGCTTCAGCATGCCAAGCGATATGTCGACATGATGGTCGAGCGTTTTAGTTTCGGCTCTCACAGTCAGGTGATGGAAATCGCAAGTAATGACGGATATTTGCTTCAGTATTTTCAAGAGAAGGGGGTTCCTGTCCTTGGCGTAGAGCCAGCTGCCAATATTGCAAAAGTTGCATCAGAAAAAGGTATTCCATCTATTGTGAAATTTTTTAGTGTCAAAACGGCACACGAATTAGTGGCGCAAGGGAAACAAGCTGATTTATTAGTCGGGAATAATGTGCTTGCTCATGTTCCAGATCTGAACGATTTTGTTGCAGGGATTAAAGTTATTCTCAAGCCTCGTGGTATTGTCACTATGGAATTTCCTTATATCGTAAGGCTCATGGCGGAAAAACAGTTCGATACGATCTATCACGAACATTTTTCGTATTTTTCATTCCAAACAGTCGAGCGTATTTTTGCAACACACGGGTTGACGCTTTTTGATGTGGAGGAGGTATCCACTCATGGAGGCTCTCTACGGATTTATGGACGTCATACAGAAGACACATCTTTGTCTGTGACCTCTAATGTTCAGGATCTCAAGCAGAGCGAACAGGCTGAGGGATTTGACCAATTGAATCGGTATTTATCATTTGCGGAATCAGTGCAAGAGACCAAGTATCGACTCTTAGAGTTTCTCATTTCTGCAAAACGGCAGGGGAAGACTGTTGTCAGCTACGGCGCCCCGGCAAAAGGTAATACGCTCTTGAATTTTTGTGGTGTGGGAAAAGATTTCATTGATTATACCGTGGATCGGAGTCCTCAGAAGCAAGGGTGCGTGTTGCCAGGCACTCATATCCCGATTTTCCATCCTGATAGAATCAAGGAAACACAACCTGATTATGTGTTGATACTTCCTTGGAACATCAAAGATGAAGTCATGAGTCAGATGGCACATATCCGCGATTGGGGAGGGCAATTTGTGACGCCAATTCCCGAAGTCAAGGTGTATGCGTAGTCACGTGATTTAGGAGAATGATTGAGGACATGACATGATTGAAATTCAAGGTAAGGAACTCTATAGCCTGGTTGAGGAACTCTATCCCATTTGTCGAAGCATTACGGGCGATGGAGTCCGAGAAACGCTTAGGAAACTTCAGAAATACATTGCACTCACGACCCATGAAGTGCCCACCGGGACTCAGGTCTTCGATTGGACTGTTCCTAAAGAGTGGAATATTCGAGATGCCTATATCAAGGATGGGAGTGGAGAAAGAATAGTTGATTTCCGTAAATCGAATCTACATGTGATGAGTTACAGTATTCCGGTTAGACAAACCCTTTCCTTGGAAGAATTAAAGCCACATCTTTTCTCCTTGCCTGAGCATCCCGAGTGGATTCCCTATCGGACCTCATATCACAATGAGCAGTGGGGGTTTTGTTTAACTCATCAACAATTGGCAGAACTTCGCAATGAGGAATATGAAGTTTGTATCGACTCTTCACTAGAAGATGGAGCTCTCACTTATGGCGAGTACTACTTACCGGGGGAAATCGCTGACGAAGTCCTAATTTCTTGCCACATCTGCCATCCGTCGCTTTGTAACGATAATTTGTCAGGTATTGCTGTTGCGACGTTCCTTGCGAAGTTTCTTAGTACAGAAGCGCGACGTTATTCTTATCGGTTTGTTTTTCTGCCTGGTACTATTGGGCCGATTACGTGGTTGTGTCTCAACGAAGCTCAAGTGGAAAAGATCAAACATGGTCTTGTCTTAGCGTTGCTGGGAGATGCTGGACCGTCGACCTACAAAAAAAGTCGACAAGGTCATGCGGAAGTTGATCGTATCGTGGCTCACGTTCTTCAACATTCTGGTCATCCCTATAAAATAGTGGATTTTTCTCCCTACGGCTATGATGAACGGCAGTATTGCTCCCCGGGCTTTAATCTTCCAGTCGGAAATTTAATGAGAACGCCAAATGGGTGTTTCCCTGAATATCATACATCTGCGGACAATCTTGATTTTGTTAAGCCATCATCCCTGGCTGACTCCTGGAAGAAATGTCGTTCAGTGGTGGAGACATTAGAGGGAAATAGAACCTATATCAATCAAAACCCTAAATGTGAGCCGCAACTAGGTAGGAGAGGATTGTACCGTGCCATCAGCGGACAAGCCGAACGAGGACAACAAGAGATGGCGATTTTCTGGGTGCTGAATCTTTCAGATGGGACACATTCCCTCCTAGATATTGCAGAACGTGCGGCCATGTCCTTTCCTGTTATTAAGACTGCTGCAGACGCGTTGAGTGCCCACCAACTCTTGAAGGAAAAATTTTAAAAAGACTGCTAATAAAGCAGATTCTCTTTTTGACATACGGTCTGGTCTTCAATCTTATGAAAAACTTATCAGGTCAGATTGCCGTCATAACTGGTGCAAGTAGTGGGATTGGGAAAGCCATTGCTCTGTGTTTGGCAGAGCAGGGTCTAACGCTCTGTCTCATTGGCAGAAATCCTAGTTCACTCGAATCGGTAGCCAGTAGTGCTGGGAAATCTTCATCCAGAGTATATTCATATCAAGCTGATCTTACAAAAGACGATGACTTAAGGTCGTTAGTTGAGGGTATAAAGAATGATGTTTCGTGTATCAACCTGTTAGTTCATTGTGCAGGTGTGTTGACAACGGGTCGAATGGAAGACACGTCTGCCACAGACTTTGATTCTCAATATTATTCAAATGTACGTGCTCCTTATGCACTGACAAAGGGCTTGCTTCCGATGATCACATCTTGCGCAGGACAGATTGTGATGATGAACTCTAGTATTTGGCAGCAAGCTCGTGCTGGATTGAGCCAATATGCGGCAACGAAATACGCTTTAAAGGGATTCACAGATAGCTTGAGGGACGAAGTCAACGGCGACGGTGTTCGAGTGCTGAGTATGTTTCTTGGTCGTACGGCAACACCGATGCAAGCTGACCTTCATGAGCAACAAGGGACGTCGTATCACCCTGAACTACTTATTCAACCCGAAGATGTTGCTTTAACGCTACTTTCCCTCTTAGCCTTGCCTCACTCATCTGAAGTCACCGATATCCATATTAGGCCTATGAAAAAGACACCAAGCTAAAGAAACACAGCGAAGTCCCAGAGGCAAAAAGCTTCAAATTGGCAAAGTGCTTTTTGTGGGTTAGGTCTAAAATAAAGAACAGCTATATATGATGTTGAAGATCATCAACCAACTGATTGAGACGATGTTTAAAAAAATCGGGATTCTCATTGGCTGTCATTCACTAAAATATCAGGCCATTGTCGCTCAGAAACTCATGCCGCGTTTTGCTAATAACCCACAGAATACTAATATAGATTTGCCGAGGAATATTGTAAACCCAGATCGTATGTTCTTGGGCAATGATATAAACATAGGTCCAAATTCTCTGTTGATCGCTCTTACAGGTTATCCTGGCCCCACGATGCAACATCCAGACAAAAAAGGAATAAAACAGACTTTTGATTCAAAAATTTCGATTGGTAGCCGAGTAACGAGCACGGGCCAATTGCAAGTTGCTGCCATGAGTGAGGTCATCATAGAAGATGATGTGATGTTCGCCACGAATGTCAATATAACCGATGGATTTCATGGTTATACGCGCATAGATGAGCCATATAAGTATCAAGAGATCATCAATATTAAGCCGATTACTATTAAGCAAGGATGTTGGATCGGCCAAAATGTCGTCATATTTCCTGGAGTCACCATAGGGGAAATGACCATCATCGGAGCTAATAGTGTGGTGACGAAGAGTATTCCTAGCCGTTGTATCGCGGTGGGTGCACCGGCTAAGGTCATCAAAAAATGGGATGAAGATAAAGAGTGTTGGATGGGTGTATCTGACTAGGCCAGTGCGTTCTCTCCCGGTCTTTTTTCACCATTTAATTCTTTCTCTTTCTGGGTTCTTTGTTGGAAGAATGTCTCTTGGAATGAGATCAATTCACAGGCTTGTACTTGGAAAGAACGCAGGTGCCATTCGGAAGCGGTATTCTGAATATCTGTATGAATTATATGGAGAAAGTAATGTTCACTTTAAACTGCCTTCCCCCAATTATAACGAACAGTGAAGATGAGCCTAATTTAGTGGTAGTTTTGTTTGGAACTGTGAGGCTTCTGTAAATGAGAATAGGGTATCTTTGCCATAACTTTGCCACATTTATTTTAAATGAAATTATTCAAATAAAAAAGCAAGGCCATGACGTTTTCATACTTGGTGAAAATACCAGTCGAATTTATCAAATTATCAATAAGCCCATTTTAAAGGCCTATGGGCTTGATAGTCAGTTTTATGGTTTTTCTCGTGTGGGATCCCGACAACAAAAATATGTGACCTTTTTAAAGTATCTGCTCTCAGACTTGTTTGCTCACCCGGTATGTGCTGTTAAGGGCTGCTTTTTCTTGATGACAAGCTACCCACATCCAAAGTTAGGCATTATAGATTATTTAGATGTTCGAAAATTTTTCGGCTCAGGAATTACGCTTATTCATGCTCCTTTTTCAGTACCATCTATCATTGATAAAGTGTATTTGCTCTCGAAGATTCTTAATGTTCCATACACGCTATCTTTTAAAGCCCATGATATATGGCAGGCCAATAATTTGACGGAGTCAAAGAAAAAAGAAAAGAAGATTCAAAGAGCTTCGAAAATTTTTACTATTGCACGCTTCAACAAGATCTACTTGCAGAGTCAACTTGATACGAATAAGGATATCCAGGTGATTCATGATGCAATTGATGTCGATTTTTTTCGGCCGACGAATGTGGAGCGTCCACGAAATTCTATTGTCACCGTTTCGCGGCTGAGTCCAGAAAAAGGACTCAACTATCTTATTCAGGCCTGCCACATACTCAGTCAACGTCAGATTGATTATTCTTGCACCATTATTGGCGATGGACCAGAAAAGTCTAAGTATGAACAACTGATTGAGGAGTTACAGATCCCCGATATTCACTTTTCGGGGTTTTTGCCACAAGACGAAGTCAAGGAGCAGCTACAAGCCTCAGGGGTATTTGTCTTGCCCAGTATCGTTGATTCAGATGGTTTAGGAGATGTGTTGCCGAATGGCGTGAAGGAAGCGATGGCAATGAAAATTCCGGTTATTACATCGGATATTCGAGGAATAGATGAATTAGTCATTGACGGTGTTCATGGTATTACGGTGCCGCCTGGTAATCCTGAAGCTCTTGCGGATGCAATTCAAGATATTATCTGCCAGCCCGAGATAGCTAAAAAAATGGGAGAGGCGGGACGGAAGAAAATAGAAATGGATTTTAATTTAATAACGGAAGTTGGAAAAATCGAAAAAATTTTTGAGAAAGCTGTGATGCATGCGAGCAGCTAAGGTGACGAGTATTATTCATTGTATGCTGACAGCCGTTGCTATTCGCGAAATATTTAGCTGAACATCCTTTCCCTTTAACTATGTTCGTAGATTACGGCATTAGCCGTCGGATTCCTCTTCCTGTCCAGATATTCAATCCTCTCCGTCTTTACATGTTCATTTCTGATATCAATCGTACTGTTTTATTTCGATGTGTTTCCCCTAGGGTCTGACCTTGGTGTCGTTGTTTCGGTGGTCATTCCTCCGGTTTGGGGCAGCTATCCATCTTCCGGAAACTAATTGCAAAGATATCAGGAGGACGCAGTGTGCCTATTTGGTTGTCGGATTCATGAGGTTTGGAGGATGGGGCAGTGGTGTAGAATTTTTTCAAGGGCAGTCACGACTTTTTTGATTGTTTTGGGGTTGATTTGTTGAGAGGACTGTGTGAGGGGTGAGCAGGTTGCTCCACGGGACAGGAGATATTCGGTCATATTGACTTGACCTGATAAGGCTGCGGAGTGCAGTGGGGTCAAGCCAATGGTATTCATGGCGTCTATTGGTGCACCAGCATCAAGGAGCAGACGAGTGAGATCTGTGTCTCCGGCTTGTGCAGCTAAGTGTAGCGCGGTCCAGCCTTCTTTGAATGGAGTATGAACGGTAGCTCCGTTGGCTAATAAAAAGGCTACCATGCGTTGATGGCCTTCCTGCACCGCAATATGGAGTGGAGATATGGTGTTGTCTTTTCCATTGACCTTGGCTGTATCTTTGAGTAGGAGTCTGGCCACATCAACGTGACCTCCCTTGGCGGCCAAATGCAATGGTGTCCATAGAGATTGGTAGGTGGCATGCATGTCAGCGCCTTCGTCCAACAATAATTGTGTCAGGGGAATCTGCCCAAGGCGAGCCGCAAAGTGTAGTGGTGTTGCCCCCTCAGGTGTGCGTTGATTCACGTCGGCGCCTTGGGAGATCAGTTGATGAACCAAGGAAATGTTACGTGCGTTAATGGCTTGAAATAAGTCTTGAGATGGGGGACGATTCCATCCAGACATTAGGAAATAAGACAATAATATCCCAAGACCTAACCCCACATATTTGACGATTTTGAATCCTTGGGATTGCATCATTGCTGCTAGAAACTCCGCGAGAGAAGCTGACAGGTCCAAGAAGAGGATGCCAACGTGTATAAAAATATACTGGCTCTTAGGCAATAGGATTTCGTGTCGTGAGTCTATTCCCCGTTTGGTGGGGGCGAACGAACATGAACTCTTTGGGGAAGATCGAAGAAGGCAATTTCAGATTGTGTTTTCGGGAGAGAAGAGAGGTCTTTGGAAAAGGCTGAAAAAAACGCTGAAATTGAACGTCTGGCAGTGAGAGGATTACGTGTTGTTAATGTGAAGCTATGGCGCGGACTTCGCTAATTCCTTTTTTTTAGGGGTTGTGGATTGAGTGCGAGCACATCGGTCAGCCTCAAGAACAAGTCCATCTAGTACGTTATGCCAATGCGTGGCGGTACTCAAAGATTTTTCAAAGAGAAGCCCTCCTTCTGTTGTCTCCATGTCGAGGAAATTGACGACGAGGAGAGGATCATCCTCGTCATGGACAGCGATGATCAAATCAATTCGCTGGTTTCCACCATTGGCCGCATCCATGTGGAGATTTGTAATAAGGGATTCTTTCTGGACGCGAAGCCCTTGCCCATAGGTTACGGCTTGTTGAGGGAAGCTGCGCATTCCTTCGCCCAATTTTTCCCCATTTTTGACCAAGTCGGAACCGATAAAGTCTGCGATCGGGAGTATCCGAGGTGAAGCTTCAGGGGAGGTGAACAAGCAAAGTTGTTTGGTGCGTTCATTGATCGCCAAACCACCAAGGCCATCATCTCCCATGAACATTTGAGAGGGAATGAAATCCGTCCCTTCAATTTTCTCGGTAGAGGCGCTTGATCCTTTGGAAGGATTACTTAAGATTAAAAACAGTCCGAGGATCGTCATGATCACGACGAATAATAAGAAAAGAAACATGGCGTCCATAGATATGAAGTACTCCATTTTTTGCGCTAATCCGCGCAAAAAATAATCATGAATGTTGTTAATGACTTTGACGGGAAATTGAAAGGACTGCTCGTTTGTCCTAGTCCATATCTTCCCTTCCATTCATGGAGGGAAATTGGGCGTACACTGCCCCTGTTGCCCTATTTTTTCTGCTCATTTTTTGATGTAGCGCGAGACTGAGGCGGCAATAACTGAGAATAACAGCTAGTCGTTTTCAAAATGATCCATCCCTGACTAGTTTTACTTTTCGGTCTAGTTCGACGATCCCTTTATAGATTTTTGTGAAAAATTTTCACATAGAAAAACTAGGGAAAACAGGGAGATGTGGTGTTCCAGTAAGGGTTTTTTTGTTCGGTGGAGCCATTTTGTGGGACTTGTTGTTTTCATGGGTGGCTTGAATAATTGAGAATGCGAATCTCGACCTTTCTTGCTGGATGTACAAGATTCGTTGAAGTTCCCAATATCGTTTGGTAAGGTGCTGCTCCTGTTTTTCATCACTTTTTTCACATCACAGCGATAGGGGTATTCATGGCACAGCTGGGGAAAGCGCTGATTAGCGTCTCTGATAAGACTGGGGTTGAAGCAATGGCCAAAGGGCTGATTGGTCTCGGGGCCGATATTCTTTCAACTGGTGGGACGGCTAACATGCTTCATGATGCCGGGGTTGAAGTCACGGAAGTGGCTCAATATACAGGGTTTCCCGAAATTATGAATGGTCGCGTAAAAACGCTACATCCCAAAATTCACGGAGGACTCCTCGGGCGGCGTTCAGTCGAGGCGCATATGCAACAAATGAAAGAGCAGGGCATTTCCCCCATTGATGTGGTTGTGGTGAATTTGTACCCCTTCGAGTCCACAACGGCCAAGCCTGGTTGTACATTTGAAGAAGCGATTGAAAATATTGATATTGGTGGACCTTCAATGTTGCGCTCGGCGGCTAAAAATCATGAGGATGTATTGGTGGTTGTCGATCCTCAGGATTATACGCGCGTTCTGGAGGCTTTGCAGTCCGGGACGGTATCGCTTAGCCTGCGGCGGGAGTTGGCGAAAAAAGTATTTTTCCATACCGCTCGGTACGACAGTCTGATTGCCAATTACCTCAATGAGCAATTGGTTGAGTCAACCGAACAAAAGTTTCCAACCATTCTTTCTTTGAACTATGACAAAGTTGATGACCTACGGTATGGCGAAAACCCCCATCAAGCTGGTGCAGTGTACCAAGATCGCAACACCAAGGAGGCCTCCGTCTGTCAGGCCAAACAACTTCATGGCAAGGCCATGTCGTATAATAATTATCTCGATGCCAATTCTGCGTTAGAGCTCGCCAAAGAATTCGATGAGACTGCTGTGGTTATCGTCAAGCATAACAATCCATGCGGTGTCGCATTGGGAGAGACGGCGGTAGATGCCTATGTGCGAGCACGAGAAACCGATCCGGTGTCGGCATTTGGTGGTGTCATAGCCTGTAACCGAGATGTGGATGTCGCCATGGCGAAAGAAGTGACGTCGACGTTTGTGGAAGTGCTCATTGCACCATCTTTTACGGAAGAAGCGTTGGCTGAGTTGCAACGGAAGAAAGATTTACGGTTGCTTGCGGTGGGATCGTTAGAAACAGCGAAACGCGATAGCTTTGATATGAAAAAAATTGTGGGTGGTGTTTTGGTGCAAGAGCGAGATTTGGGATCGTTAAAGGATTTGGGAGATTTAACTATTCCGTCTCAACGACAACCGACGAATGAAGAATATCAGGCGTGTGATTTCGCGTGGAAGGTCTGTAAGCATGTGAAGTCCAATGCCATTGTGTTTGCGACCGCTCAGCAAACAGTGGGAATTGGCGCAGGGCAAATGAGTCGGGTCGATTCAGTGAAGTTGGCACAAATGAAGGCCAATCTTCCGATTAAAGGCTGTGCGATGGCATCGGATGCCTTCTTTCCGTTTCGTGATGGTATTGATGCGGCGGTGAGTGCTGGTATCACCGCTGTGATTCAGCCAGGCGGGTCAATCCGAGATAACGAAATCATTCAAGCGGTTGATGAACAACAAGTGGCGATGATTATGACGGGTATGCGACATTTTCGGCATTAGGAAATATCGCAATCATGTGGTCTTAGACCAATCAGTCTGACACAATTCATACCTTTTATTTCTTCTAGAAGACCATGAAACTTTTTGTTATTGGCAATGGTGGGCGCGAGCATGCGCTCGTATGGAAACTTGCGCAATCACCACGCGTGTCAAAAATTTATTGTGCGCCGGGTAATGCAGGAATTGCGCAGTTGGCCGAATGTGTCCCAGTTCAGGTCGATGACTTACCTGGTCTTCAAGCGTTTGCCAAAGCGCAAAGCATTGATTTAACAATTGTCGGGCCTGAATTGCCTTTGTCATTGGGAATCGCCGACGAATTTCGAAAAGCCAAATTGCGAATTTTTGGTCCTACACGCAATGCCGCACGGATTGAGTCTAGTAAATCATTCGCGAAAGAACTCATGGTGCGTGAAGGTATTCCTACGGCAGCTTCCCGTACATTCGACTCGATGGATGCTGCGTTCATGTGGTTGGAATCATGTGATCTGCCGGTTGTGGTGAAGGCAGATGGCCTGGCCCAGGGAAAAGGGGTCATTATTTGTGGAACAAAAGTCGAAGCCCAAGAAGCGGTCAAGAGTATGCTCAGCGACCAGCAATTTGGGGAAGCCGGCGCAAAGGTGGTTCTGGAAGAATTTCTGGAAGGCGAGGAACTCACTGTCATGGCCTTTGCTGATGGACGGACAGTCATTCCCATGATTCCGGCACAAGATCACAAGCGAATTGGTGAAGGAGACACTGGCCCCAATACTGGAGGCATGGGAGCTTACGCACCGGCTCCGCTCGCCACACCAGAACTTCAGAAACGTATACTAGAAGAGGTCTTATATCCTGCCATCAGGGGATTGTCGAGAACAGGTAGCCCATTCTATGGAGTGCTCTATGCAGGTCTCATGATCAAAAACGGCAAGCCGTATACACTCGAATTTAACGCGAGGTTCGGTGATCCTGAAACGCAAGTCGTTCTGCCACTCTTACAGACAGACCTCTTGGATATTATTGAAGCCGTGGTCGAACATCGCTTAGATCAAATTCACGTGGCTTGGCAGAAACAGGCTGCGGTTTGTGTGGTGCTCACATCTGAGGGCTATCCGGGGTCTTATCCCAAAGGGTTGCCGATCACAGGTTTGCCAGAGAAAACTACAGATTCAGTCGTCGTCTTTCATGCTGGAACGACGGAGTCGGATGGGGCTGTCCTGACGAATGGGGGAAGAGTGTTGGGTGTGACGGCACTAGCAGATACCATACGAAGCGCTCAACAGCGTGCCTACGCCTCGTTAGCACCTATCAAATTTGAAGGTTGCTATTATCGTGCTGATGTTGCTCGAAGAGCGCTCTCTGACCTATCCGAAAATTGACAAGAGTGTAGTTAGTTGGCATTCTTATCAGTGATACACCAGAACACCTTAGCAAAATGGCTATTATTCTCCCCTTCAGCGATCCGACTGCCCCTGAGGTCCTTAAACAGGCTATCGCATGTATTCAAGATGGCGGAGTGGTCGCCATCCCGACCGATAGTTTTTATGCGTTGGCCGTAGGAGCTTTTAATCCTGGCGCATTAAGACGAGTCCAGGCGATCAAAGGTCAGCGGGACCACAACCCTTTTCCCGTGTTAGTCAGCGATCCTGAAGACCTGGACCAAGTTGTCGCCGAGATTCCCCCAATTTCTGAAAAACTCATGCAGCAATTTTGGCCGGGGCTCCTCACTCTTGTGCTCAAAGCCAAGCCATATGTGTTACCCGTTTTAAAGAATCAATCGGGAAACATTGGGGTACGCCAACCTAACAATCCACAAATCTGCAAGCTTTTAGCGCAGACAGGCCCATTAACCGGAACCAGTGCCAATCATGCTGGAAATTCTCCTGCCCAGTCAGCCGAAGTCGTGCTACAGCTACTTGGATCTGAAATCGATCTCATCTTGGATGGTGGTGAAACACCGGGGGGTGAACCCTCTACCGTGATCGAAGTTGAACCAGAACTGCGCATTCTACGCCAAGGGGCGATCTCTCAAGAAGCTCTCGAGAAATTTTTTCAGTAGGCCTACCAATCTGACAGGAAGATTGGATTTCATTTTCCAATCCGACTGCTTTATGCCTCCTTATGTATTTTCCCAACAACTTTTCTGGCTTCTTCGAGAGAGAGTAGGGGTGTTACTAGAAGTTGTTGAGCTGCAGATGAGTCGAGTGTGAGGTTTTGGGGGCGGAGGAATCCTGATTCTTCAATCGTTCCTTTTTGTATGTTTGACGTCGGCGTGATGTTAAAGTGCTTCAACAATTCCATACCTAAATCCCACCGGTTGAGGCTTTCTGGGCCTCCTATGTTCAGGATTCCTACGTAATCTTTTTTTGCCAATTCCAGAAGTGCTTGGGCGAGTTTTTCCACCCAGATCGGGCAGCGAAATTCATCGGTGAACAGATGGTACCGTTCTTCGGTTTGGGTTGTCTGAATCAACTGCCTGGTTTGACGGTCAGGGATCCGAAGATCGTAGAGTAATGATGTGCGAACAATTGTGGCTTGGGTGTGGAGCGAGCGAACCAGGTCTTCGGCTTGAGATTTGGCAGTGCCGTAGGGATTAATAGGATGCTTTTCGCTCGCTTCATGATAGGGCGCTGTCATTCCATCAAACACTTGATCCGTTGAGAGGTGAATGAATCGGATGTCTCGTTCGGCTGCTTGTGAAGCTAGTAGGCCAGCGGCAGGAGCGATAACTGAGAGGTTCCCACCTTGATCAGAACAAGCGGTATGGATGATGATCTCTGGATTGACTCGATCTAGGAGAATTCTAACTTCCTGCGGTTGTTGTAGGTCGCAGACATGGAACGAAACGTCTGGGATCGAAGTCGCAGCGGTACGATGCAATGTGCCGGTTGCTGTAAAATTAGTAGCTTGGTGCAAGAGATGGGTTGCTAAAAATCCTGCACCGCCTGTGACGAGGAGTCGTGGTTTCATCACCTGTATTGTAGAGCATGAATCTAAGAAAATCTTGTGTGCAGAGAACTGGTTGAATAGAATGGTCCCCGAAGGACGCGGGCATTCTTTTGGGAGATGATGAATGACTATGATTGATTTGAGGAGTGATACGGTGACGAAGCCCACGGCTGCCATGAGGGAGGCCATGGCCTCTGCTGATGTGGGTGATGATGTGTATGGCGAGGATCCCACCGTGAACCGTTTGGAAGCGATGGCTGCAGAGTTATTAGGAAAAGAAGCTGGTTTATTCGTGCCAACGGGGGTGATGGGGAATCAATTAGCGATTCGACTGCATACCCAACCGGGGGACGAAGTGATCATCGAAGGTTCTGCGCATATTCTTCGTTATGAAGGCGGGTCGGCTTCGTCGATGTCAGGGGTGCAATTGTGTCCGGTGCCTGGGACACGAGGGCTATTATCTACGGAAGGTGTAGAAATGGCTATTCGACGGACTGATTTGCATACACCTTCAACGACACTCTTGTGTTTGGAACAGACGCATAACGTTGGCGGTGGTTCGGTCTATCCGCTGACGACCATCCATCAACTCACCGACTTGGCGCGCAGGCATGGTCTCGCTTTGCATTTGGATGGTGCTCGATTATTTAATGCCTCGGCGAAAACCGGAGTCGCGGTGGCAGAGTATGCAGCGCCTTTTGATACGGTGTCATTTTGTTTGTCAAAAGGGTTGGGTGCGCCGGTTGGTTCAATCGTTGTGTCTGATGAGGCGCGTATTCAGAAGCTTCGTCGGTTACGCAAAGTGTTTGGTGGCGGTATGCGGCAAGTAGGAATTTTAGCGGCTGCCGGCATCTATGCGCTGGAGAATCATGTGTCGCGGTTGGTCGACGATCATGCGAATGCACGACTTCTGGCTCAGCGACTTCGTGAGATTCCTGGAGTTGTGGTTGATGTGGATTCGGTCGAAACAAATATGGTGATGTTTCAGGTTCCTCAATCACCCAAGTCTACTGAGCAAATACTTGGAGATTGCCGTGAATCAAGTGTCTTACTGAATGCCGTTGGTGATCGGTCCTTCCGTGTGGTGACTCATCTAGATGTCAATAATCAGGATATGGAGGTTGCTGGGAAGGTGTTCACGCAGGTATTACGCAATAGCGTAAATAACTGATGCTGCTGGAGATTGTTGACAGGGCCAGATGTCCTTCTTACAATTTTTAGTCTATCTATTGAAAGTGGAGGTATCATGAATTCGTTCCCAGCCGTGTCGTTTCAGCAGATTTCTCAGATATTGGAATTGATTGATCAATTAGAAATATCGCGTGAGGCAGTAGAAATTCCGCTCTCACCTGAGAGTCCGGGCGTCGTCCGGCGTCTAGCTAATAGGAAAATTGAGATTGTGGTAGACGCGGACGTACCATTTGAGGAATGGTTGCCAACCGTGTCTCAGAATGTTCAAGCATTGATGGCAGAAGAGTCATCCTCTGACTAAACTATGGTGTGCATAGGCAACGCTCAGAGATAAGGTAATTGATGGCGGTACGTGATCGAGAATGGCCCGGATACACCATTTGGTATTGTTGCCAGGACTGTGGCCGTCTATGGACGTATCAGGGGCTTGATGTCGTGGCGTTAGACTTAAGTTGCTCGTTAGGCCCGGCAAGCGTGGGACAAGGTATTTCACCGCGCATGTGTGCAATTTGCGAGGGTAGGTGCAATGCTCCGGCGGCGGAGATCTGATCCACGGTGTTCAGTGTGAAGAAGCCTAGATGAAGAAAGGCTCCAACTGAAACGTTGTTCTGCCCTGTTATCCGCCAATGGCCACGGGTTCACCCTTCATGTCAGTTTCCCCTTCGACACCCTTAGCTTTCTCCACAGTCCATTCCTGGGAAGTAATTTTTAAGATGTGCCCTTTCAGGGTATAAAACTCACCTTCGGGAATCTCCACCTGGTTATTATCTCCGACAGTGATGGTGAGGATGCGTTTCGCGTTACTCGTCAGAGTGAGCATCAGCCCTTTTTCTGAACGTAGCAAGTGGTAGGCGCCTTGTTCATTGATGACGAGGGAGTTGGCTTCGACTTTGGCATGAAGCTTCCCACCTGAGTCAAACACGGCGAAGTTCAAGCGAACTGGGACGCCACCAGTTTTTCGAAGCTCTAGCTCAAGTTGAGGGAGTCCTTCTATTTCTACCGTTCCGTTGGAATTACGATACCAATGTGGTCCGACTTTCACATCTATGCCCACGATGCCTCCTCCTGATAACAACGATAATGAAGTTTCGATAAAATAGGGTCGTATTGTACTGAGCGGATGTGGCTGCTGGCTAGAGGGAATATTCTGTTGAAGCGTCAAGTCTGTACGTCCAGCGGTAAAATCTAAAGGATTTCATGGCAGATACTTACGATAACAGTGGACGATCCAAGGTTCGATATTGAATAGCTTCTGCGACATGAAGCGGCTGAATAGCTTCTGATTCTGCCAAGTCCGCAATGGTGCGGGAAACTCGAAGAATCCGTCCATAGGCCCGTGCTGAAAGCCCCAACCGCGTGACGGCTTGATCCAATAGAGCTTTTCCTTCGTCATCCAATGGGCAATACTTTTTCACAAGTCGAGGCTTCAGTTGCGCATTATTGAGGATTTTCTCGTGAGAGTAGCGTGTGATCTGCTGTTGGCGAGCATTGATGACGCGCTCACGAATATGATCAGAGCATTCGCCAGGCGTTGTTCCCGATAATTCTTTGACGGGTACAGCTGGCACTTCAATATGAATGTCGAGACGATCCAGGAGTGGTCCGGAGAGGCGGCTCCGATATCGACGAATTTGGTTCGGTGAACAGACGCATTCATGCGTAGGGTCTCCGTAATAGCCACAAGGACACGGGTTCATGGCCAACACCAGCATGAGCTTCGCTGGATAGGTCAAACTTGCTTGCACGCGGGTCAGTGTGACGGTGCCGTTTTCCAATGGTTGTCGCAAACTATCAAGCAGAACGCGCTTAAATTCTAACGCTTCGTCCAGAAATAAGACGCCGTGATGTGCGAGAGACACTTCGCCTGGGCGAGGGATGGCGCCTCCACCAACCAACCCAGCTTCAGAAATCGTATGGTGCGGGGCACGAAAGGGCCGAGCGTCGAGGAGGTGTGAAGTGGTTGCCAAGGTTCCAGCGACACTATGAACCTGACTGGCTTCCAGGCATTCCTGGAAACTCATCGGAGGCAGAATACCCGTGAGTCGTTGGGCTAACATCGTTTTTCCGGACCCAGGGGGCCCGACCATTAAGAGATTATGTCCTCCAGCTGCGGCGACTTCCAGGGCGCGCTTAGCTTGAAACTGGCCGACCACATCGGAAAAGTTTTCATCAATTGTGGGGGCTTCGGTTTGAAAGGTTCTGAGCGCAGCCTTTTCTGGAGATAACGAGAGAGAGCCCTGAAGAAATTCCACGACCTGCGGGAGCGTCTGGACACCATAAATAGTGGCATGGTTGACCACGCTGGCTTGCGAGGCATTGTCTTGCGGAAGAATGAGTGCCTGTGGCGCACGTGTGGCTATAGCCATGGAAAGCGCTCCAGGTACTTCCTTAATTCGCCCGTCTAATGCCAACTCTCCAACAAATAAATACGGCGACACGCATTCTTGAGTCAGTACGCCTTCGGCGATCAAGACGCCAATGGCAATGCCCAGTTCCAGCCCTGCGCCTTCTTTTTTGATGCCAGCAGGCGCCAAATTGACGGTAATTTTTTTTGGAGGAAATCGAAAGCCGGTGTTCTTGAGCGCTGATCGGACTCGATCTCGACTTTCGCGTACGGTGGCATCGGGCAAGCCTACAATTGAAAATTGTGGTAATCCACCGCCAATGTCGACTTCTATTTCAATCGGGTTTGCTTCTAATCCGACTAATCCCAAACTATGAACTTTGGCTAACATCTCAAGGCGATCCTATCGATTGCATCATTGTTGTTGTTGTCTGTCGGTCGGCCGGAGTATAGGCAGATTCTAGAGAGAGCCACAATGTGGCAGATGCCGTTTTGTGAAAGGAGAGGTCTGAAGACTACTCATTTAGAGTAGGTTTTGGGTGTTTCTGGATTCGAATGATCCAAGCAGCCAGACGGGGAGCATAGAGCAGGCACACAAGCCCGAAACTTCCTTGGATAAGAAAGCGCGCAATATTTCCAACCAAAGATGACCAATACATGTCATGGATAAAAGCCATGTTTGATTTTTCCGTGTCGATATCTGGAAAGAAATTCATCACCAATGGGTGAAAGAGACTACTTGAAATGGCGGGAACTGTTATCCAGCCAATGAGGAATATTCCAATAAGGGTGATACACCAATGAAGCCATTCTTCTGGTTGAAGATGAATCCAGAGTGGGGAATTTTGGTCTCTTGGAAATACTTTTGTGGTCAAGTCGCTGGCTTTAAAAAAAATCAAAATAGCGAAGCCTATGCTCGTGAGGGAAGGAAGCAGAAGGGGTACGATATATGAGGCCGAAGAAAAGGCGGGTGTTTGCCATCTCATTACAGCGTAGAAGTCGCGAAGACCAAAGTTGAGCCAGGGAAGTAGTTGAGGGGCAGCTTCGGCAAGTAATCCGAACCCGCTAATAAACAAATAAACAGAGAACACGATGAGTGAGGAATGGAAGAATTGTCGTTGGTTCATGGTTTGGGTGGTTCTGTCTTCAGAGATCCCCAGCGTTTTTGTAAGGATCTTACCCATTGTCCCACCGGCTGAGGAAAAAAAGTGAATAAAATAGCTGTAGTTAATTGAGGAAGAAATTCGAGGCAAGATGAGGCAAGGTAAAGCCAGATTTTATCTTTAGTGATGCCAAGGGCTTCTTGATTTAGCGTAAACCAGGGAGAGAGTCTGTCACCCAAAACAAAGAGCATTCTGGGAATGGTGTAAACAAGAACAAGGAGTCCAAACGTAAATATTCCTATGGTGAGCCATCCTGAAGATTCACAATCTCGCCCCGATATCTCTAAGTTCGAAGGAGAGACCTTCAGGATACACTGAGGAAACGGTTGATATTTCAAGAGAAGAGATAAGCTCAAGGCGAGAATTAGCAATGCCCCAAGCCCATTACATAGTAGGTCTGGCCTTGAATCGCTCCACGTCAAATATTGGTATATGACAGGGCCGGTCTGAATGGGAATAACGATTCCTAGGCAGAGGAGTATGACTTCCATCCATTTGGCTTGCTGACTCTGAATGACGGATGGTTCATTCATGAGGATATTTTGGAGAATGAACGAAGTCTGTAATCGGTTAGGGAGCGGCGATCGATGAAAGATCCTCTTTGGCCGCATCGAGTGATTGAAGAATTTCTTCAATTTCTGCGTCAGTAGCCTCGAGAGGAGTATCTATTGATGTTGGAATGCTCACCGCGGATTTCTTTTTTTTGTCAATCGTTTCATTGGCTGGTACGGCGACTGATACGGGCTTCTTAGTCGGTATGCTCTTGGTCGTGTTTGTTGTTGCTAGCGGGGCTATCTCAGAGACAACTGGAGTTGTCTTTGTTGGTTGCTGTTGCACGGGAGCAGGTGCTGGGCTCGAGAGTGCCGGTTTTTGAGTAGGAACGACTGATGGTGCTGGTGTCGCGTTCTCCGCTTTAGGTTGGGATGGCGACTTCTGCAGATTGCCGTTTTTCGTCGTATTAGAGTTAGGTCCAATACGAGGGACATTCTCACCAATTGTCGGAGTCGTCTTCTTGGGTTGTTGTTGAATTGGGGCGGAAGCCGAGTTGGGCTTGGTCTGTTTCTTTGCTGGAAGAACAGGCAGTCCTTGTAATGTGCTGCTAGCGCTTGCTGGCTTGACTGGCGATTTTTGAACAGGTGTGATTCTCGTCTCTTGAGGCTTGGAACGAGGAGCAACCTTGGGGGCGACCGGAGTCGTCTTTGTGGGTTGCTGTTGAATTGGGGCGGAAGACACATTGGGCTTGGTCGGTTTCTTTGCTGGAAGAACAGGCAGTCCTTGTAATGTGTTGCTAGCGCTCGGGGGCTTGGTCTGTGACTTTTGAACAGGTGTGGTTCTCGTCGCTTGAGTCTTGCGAAGAGGAGTAATCTTAGGGATGCCCTGATCCGTCTTTGCGGGCCGCTGTTGAACCGGAGTAGGTAATGTTGGTGCGATAGGCTGCTTCTTCGTGCTAGCAGATGCTTTGTTGGGTTGAGCTTCCCTTGTAGGTGTTGGCTGCTGAATGTTGGGTTTACTCGCTTTCGGAGTATCCAAAATATCTAGAGAAGGAGCCTTTAAATTATTCTGCTTTGCCGGCGCTGTTTGTTCCAGAATTATGTTCCCTGTTGAGTGTTCTGGCTGTGTACGCATACCGGAGATATAGGGTTCTATGGCATCCCGATACCAATATCCGAGTCCTCCAGCTATTCCAATGACGACGATGAGAGTCAAGATGGTGACGATTTTGGCGGTCGAATTGTTTTCGCCATAATCCACAGAAGCTTTGGGTCGTTGGACCTTCGGTGTCCTTGTGAGTGATGGTTCCGGAATGGCCGACGGTAAAGGTGTCCTAGTTGTCTTTGTCGGTTCGGTCGATTCCTCTTGAGTGCGAGCCTGTGGTTGCGGAGGTTCAGGTGGTAGGAATTTACTCGTTTTACTCAAAGGGAGCTTCGATAATTGTTGACTAATGACTGTTAATACATAGGTTGCATCTTGGAGGCGTTGTTCGCTTTTATTCCTGGTCATTTCTCGAATGAGGTCACAGATGGCTGCAGGCATGGTCGCGGGAAAATCAAATGTCGGGTCAGCTTGGTCGAACGCTAATTTCCCCATAATGGACGTTTTGGGCAGCCCTGCATAGGGGACGGTGCCTGTGACCATCTCGTACATCATGAATCCAAGCGAGTATAAATCGCTGCTGAGATTGAGCAGTTCTTCCTTGGCAATTTCCGGAGGGAAATAGGGTAAAGGTCGGAGAACTTCTTCGTCACCATCCGCCAAGATATCCATGATGAGCCACGATAAACCGAGATCCATGACTTTGATCTGCCCTTGTGGGCCGACTAATACATGGCCGGGGTGGAGTGTGCCGTGGATGATGCCTTGAAAATGCGTATGGACGAGCACTTCCGCAATTTCTCGCGCAAGTATGAGCATATCTGGAACGGACAATTTTCCCTTGTCATGAATGAGCTGTTGGAGGCTGGGAGCGTCGAAGAATTCCATAAAAACAACGGCGGTATCACCCTCTTCTTCGACTTTAAAAATTTTTATGAGATTCGGATGATCTAAACGGAGAAGGGGTTTGGATTTTTCAACGAACGTTTTGCCTCGAATTAAACGACCGTTGATCTGGGAATGATAGATCTTAATTGCCACTTCCTGTCGCAAACCAATGTCATAGCCATAAAGAATTGTCCCTGTTTGCCCTTTGGCAATTTCGCCCTGAATATCAAATTTTCCGTCGAATAATTGTTTTTTGATGAGGGCTTTCACAATAGTTGCTACCTTACGAGGGGTATAAAAGTGTGATGCTCACGTTCGTGAGGCGAAAGCTGCTCCAACATTGAGGATAGACCTATGACATTCTCGTTCATCTTGTCGGAATGGAGGAGGATTTTCTTGAATGCCGAGTCTTCTGTGGTGTTGACTCTGTGTCCGTTGGTCGAGGGTAAGCGTGTTGGAGGACCAAGTCTGAGGGAAGGGGCTAGATGAAGAGCAGTCTTTAGATGATTTTGAGAAACTGTCCGATCTGTTTGATGGCTACGAGTGCCGTTTCTATTTGTTCTAGAGAATGTTCGGCTGTCACTGTGATGCGGAGGCGACTTGTGCCTTTAGGAACGGTGGGAGGTCTAATTGCGGGTATATACATCCCTTTCTCTCGAAGAAGCTGACTCATTTTCATGGCAAGCTCTGTGTCTTTCACGATAATAGGGAGTATGGGGCTCTGTGTTTTAGTCAATTGATAGCCCATGGCCGTTAATCCTTGGTTCATTTTTTCACGATTGTTCCAGAGACGGGTACGTCGTTCTGGCTCTTGTTGAATGAGATGGATTGCTGCCTGGGCCGCAGCGGCTATAGCTGGCGGTGGGGCCGTGCTATAGATGAATGATCGTGAGGTATTAATCAGGTACGTGATGAAATCCTTCGTTCCTGCTATGAAGCCCCCACTGGTACCTAGGGCTTTGCTGAGGGTGCCCATATGGAACACATTGTCCGATTCTATTCCCCACTGTTCGAGGCTACCGCGTCCCGTGGGGCCCATCACGCCGGTCCCATGAGCATCATCTACCAATAGGAGGGCCTCGAATTCTTCAGCTAAACGTGCCAGTTCCTTCAGCGGGGCGAGGTCACCGTCCATACTAAAGACGCCCTCGGTGACGAGCAGGGTAGGCTGGTTGGTGGGTCTTTTCGTCAAAAGCGCTTGGACATGCTCCAGATCATTGTGGCGGAAGACCCGTAAGGTTGCTCGACTGAGCCGGCAGGCATCAATTAGGCTAGCGTGGCATAACCGGTCCGCCAATATGAGCCCACCGGGTTTGGTCAGCTGCGGAATGACCCCAAGATTTGTCGCATACCCAGAAGAAAAGGTGAGAGCCGCCTCTGAGTTGGTGAAGTGAGCTAAGGCCAACTCTAAGTCGTGATGGGGGCTAGAGGTGCCAGAAATGAGCCGAGAAGCCCCGGCACCGACGCCGAATTCCTCAATGGCCTTCTGGGCTGCATGCTTGACTTCAGGGTGGTTGGCCAGTCCTAAATAGTTGTTTGAGGCAAATTGGAGGGTCATTCGTCCATCTAAGGCCATGAATGGCCCCGCAGGGGAGTCCAGCACGGATATTTCGCGCAAGAGATGTTCTCGGGCGAATTTTTGAAGATCTGCTTCCCACATCTAAAAAGGCTCTATCTTATGGCTGAAGCGGGCATGAGGTTCTCATCGATTCATATTTCGTAATTGCTTAAATCCTGCTACAATATATATTGACTTAAAAAAATGGCCCATATTATCATAAACCTATTTATTTTTGAGGGGTTCCGCTAACGTAAGAAATACGCATTTTGCTGCGCGTTTCTGAAGATAAAGCTGGATGCTTCTAAAGTGAAATTTGTATTCGTGGATTCTATTTCAACAGTCTTTTAATCAAAAGGTGAATCTCATGCAACTGACTGGCGCTGAAATTTTTCTTGAGTCCTTAAAACGTGAAGGCGTGGATACGCTTTTTGCCCTACCGGGTGGCGTGGTCTTGAAAATTTTTGATGTCCTCCATCAGCAAAAGGATATTCGAGTTATCCTGACTCGGCATGAACAGGGCGCTGGGCATATGGCTGAAGGTTATGCCAAAGCCACGGGAAAGCCTGGAGTGTGCTTAATTACCTCTGGCCCGGGAATGACCAATGTCATCACCGCGTTAGCTGATGCTTATATGGATTCTGTGCCGATGGTCTGTTTTTCCGGGCAAGTCCCCACAGGGATGATTGGGAATGATGCCTTTCAAGAAGCTGATAATACTGGTTTGAGCCGTCCTTGCACCAAATACAATTTTTTAGTCAAAGATGTGAACGATTTAGCGCAGACGATTAAAGAGGCGTTTTATTTGGCTTCCACCGGAAGACCAGGTCCGGTGTTAGTTGATATTCCCAAAGATATTTCCATGGATAAGGGAGAGTTTCATTATCCGAAATCCGTCTCGATTCGTGGCTATAATCCGACATATGACGGAAGTAAATGGAAGATTAAGCAGGCAGCGGATGCCATTATGAAATCAAAGCGACCTATTCTCTATATAGGTGGCGGGGTGCAGCATTCTGGAGCGTCGGCAGAAGTCATGGAATTGGCCGAAATGACTCAGATTCCCGTGGATATGACCTTGATGGCCTTAGGGGCCTTTCCAGGAAACCATCCGCTATCGCTAGGGATGTTAGGGATGCATGGGACGTATGTGGCGAATATGGCGATGCATTACTCAGATTTGGTGATTGCTGTTGGTGCGCGATTTGATGATCGCGTGACGGGGAAAGTGGCGGAGTTTTGTCCTACAGCAAAAATCATCCATATTGATATTGATCCGACCTCTATTCGAAAAAATATTCACGTGGATATTCCCATTGTTGGTGATTGCAAGCGGGTCCTCATTGAACTGAATAATATTCTTCGAGCCACAGTGAATGGCAATCAACGAGAACAGCGAAAGCCTTGGTGGGATCAACTGACCGCCTGGCAACAAGAGCATCCATTGGCGTATACCCAGGAGCCTGAAGCTCAAATTAAACCACAATATCTGATTAACCGGTTGTATGAATTAACAGCTGACCGTGATCCAATTGTGTCTACTGATGTAGGCCAGCATCAAATGTGGGCGGCGCAATACTTTAAGCTGAAAAACCCACTGACGTGGTTGACGTCAGGGGGATTGGGGACGATGGGCTTTGGGTTCCCGGCTGCCATGGGAGCGCAAGCAGCTTTCCCGGGTCGTCTTGTGTTGTGTATTGCAGGAGATGGCAGTATTCAAATGAATACGCAAGAGTTAGCTACGGCGGTGATTGAGAAGCTACCGGTCAAGGTCTTTGTGATCAATAATCGTTTCCATGGGATGGTTCGCCAGTGGCAAGACCTCTTTTATGAAGGGCGGTATTCCTGCAGTCAACTAGGTAATGTGCCAGATTTTGTGAAATTAGCTGAAGCCTATGGGGCAGCTGGAATTCGTATTGATAAGATAGGGGATGTGGATGCGGGCATTCAAGAAGCTCTGGCCATTGATCGACCTGTTTTCATTGATGTTCCAGTCTATCAATATGAAAATTGTTATCCCATGATCCCGGCTGGCGGGAGCAATCATGAGATGCTGCTAGAGGATCCTCCAGAACTCAAAAAACCAAGCTCAACGCATCAGCAAGCTAGCCAAGCAGGCTCTGATACTGTGCTCACAGCTTAGATTGATAGGAATTATGGAACACATTATTTCGCTCACATTAGAAAATAAATTTGGCTCGTTATCTCGTGTGGCTGGGTTGTTTAGTGGACGGGGTTTTAATATAGAAAGTCTGTCCGTGGCTCCGACCTTGGATCCTTCAGTTTCGATGATGACGATTGTGACCAGCGGAGATGACCGAATTATTGAACAGATCATGAAGCAACTGAATAAAGTGATTGACGTCATCAAGGTGGTTGATATCAGCGAAAATGAATTTGTGGAACGCGAAACGGCCTTGATTAAGGTCCATACACGTCCAGAAGATCGTGCTGAAGCCTTACGCATTGCGGATATATTTCGAGCGAATGTTCTCGATTCCTCTCCAACCAGCTATACCATTGAAGTGACGGGGGATGTGAAAAAGGTGCAAGCCATTATTCATTTACTCCAACCACTTGGTATTAAAGAATTGGTGCGGACCGGCCGGATTGCCATCGGTCGAGACCCCATACGCCCCGCGCAAGCCCAACCTCGACCGCTTGCGAAAGCGAACTAATTCAGGTCGACCCACTCTGTCTTGATAACAAAGGTGTGCCGGCTATGAGAATAGGCCGGGCCCAACGGTATTTTCTAAATTTCCATCGAGGAGTGCATTATGAAAATTTCTTATGAAAAAGATGTGGATCCACAAAGCTTAGCCAAAAAAACGGTCGCAGTGATTGGGTTCGGAAGTCAGGGGCATGCCCATGCGCTCAATATGCGGGATAGCGGTATTCAAGTCGTTGTGGGGTGTCGTGAAGGGGATTCATGGAATAAAGCCGAAGCCTCTGGTTTGAAAGTCATGCCCACGGCTGATGCAGTCAAGAGTGCAGACGTTGTCATGATTTTAGCACCAGATGAAAGCCAGGCAGCGATCTACAATAAAGACATTGCACCAAATATCAAGAAAGGGGCGTATCTGGCTTTTGGCCATGGCTTCAATATTCATTTTGGGCAGATTCAACCTGCGGCTCATGTGAATGTGTTTATGGTAGCGCCAAAAGGCCCTGGGCATCTGGTTCGTTCAGAATATACCAAAGGGACTGGCGTGCCATGTTTGCTGGCCATCCACCAAGATCCTAGTGGAGATACAACCAAAGTTGGGTTGGCGTATGCCAATGCGATTGGTGGTGCACGGGCTGGTGTCATTGAAACCTCTTTTCGAGAAGAGACCGAAACGGACTTATTTGGCGAGCAGGCGGTGTTATGTGGTGGTGTGACGTCATTGATTCAGGCTGGATTTGAAACATTAGTCGAGGCTGGTTATGCACCAGAGATGGCCTATTTTGAATGTTTACATGAGGTCAAGCTGATTGTGGATCTGATTTACCAAGGTGGTATTGCGAATATGCGGTATTCGATCAGTACGACCGCAAAATATGGAGACGTGACCAGAGGGCCGCGCGTCGTGACGGATGAAACCAAAAAAGAGATGAAGAAGATTTTAGACGAAATTCAAAGTGGTCGATTTGCAAGAGAATGGGTTTTGGAAAATCAAGCAAATCGTCCCGTCTACAATGCGCTCTTGAAAAAGGGAGAAGACCATCCAATCGAAGAGGTTGGTGCACGATTACGTGGAATGATGCCCTGGTTGAAAAAAGACCAACTCGTGGATAAACAGAAAAATTAATGAGACGTACCGCGCATGGCTGATCGGGCGAAGGGTATTCCCGTCGCCAAAGAAGGTCTTCCCTTTATTGCCATAGGTGGCCTCCTCACTCTGGGTGCTTGGATGATGGGTGGGGTTTGGTCTACCTGTTTTTTAGGGTCTTTCACTCTTTTTACGACCTGGTTTTTTCGAAATCCTGCTCGGACGATTCCTCATGGGGAGCATGTCATTGTTTCACCAGGAGATGGGACAGTCGTTGCTGTGGAATCGGAGTTCGAACATCGATATTTAAAAGAACAAAGTGTTCGCATCAGTATCTTTCTGAATGTGTTTAATGTGCATATCAATCGAATGCCGATCGGTGGACGGGTGGAAGATACGGTGTATCAACCTGGGAAATTTATGATGGCGAATCATCCAGAGGCTTCGTGCAGCAATGAACAAAATGCACTGATGCTGTGTCGATCTGATGGCGTTAAAATTCTGTGTGTGCAAATTGCTGGGTTGATTGCGCGGCGTATTGTCTCTTGGGTGGTGCCGGGTGAGCAGGTTGCAAAAGGTGAGAGATTTGGTTTGATTCGTTTTGGGTCACGAATGGATGTGTATCTTCCCGAGTCAAGTACGATCCGAGTACAGGTTGGGTCAAAAGTGAAAGGTGGCTCATCCATATTAGCGGAGGTGCCATGCGCGGAAACTTCATGAAGCAACCACGAAGACGTCGGGTCGTCTCCCTTATTCCGAATATTCTCACCACGGGGAATTTGTTTAGCGGCCTTGCAGCCATTTTGTTTGTGTTTAACGCAAACTTTGAAGCCGCTGCCATCGCCATTCTTGTGGCGTTAGTGTTTGATGTGTTGGATGGGACAACCGCTCGCCTCATGAAAAGTACGAGTGACTTTGGGCTTCAATATGACTCGTTGGGTGATCTCGTGTCCTTTGGTGTGGCCCCAGGGTTGTTAATCTATGTCTGGGCTCTGAGTACACCAAAAATGTTAGGTGCGGCCGTCATGTTTGCCTTCGTAGCCTGTGGTGCACTCCGCTTAGCGCGGCACAACGTGTTGGCCACAACAAGTAATAACGAGAAACCGTTCACTGGTCTTCCAATTCCTGGCGCAGCTGGCGTCATTGCGACGCTGGTGATTTTTGATCATCATGTGTTCGTCTTGGGTGAAAGTGTCAAGCCGATTCTGGGAATTGTGCTCACGCTTTCATTGGCATTTCTCATGGTGAGTACGTTTCGCTATCGAAGTCTGAAAGAATTAAAAGCGCAAGAGCATCATCATTTTAATTATTTAGTCTACGCAGTACTGATTCTGATGGCTGTGTTGGCATATCCTCAGGCGATGTTGTTTGTGGTCTTTGCGGTCTATGCCCTTTCTGGAGTTGTTGAGCAAGGTTGGAAATTTGTAGCTGGCATGGCAGGGGAAAAATCAAAAACCGAAGTGCCATCGGATGAGTTCCCGAAGTAATGGATATGAGAAAGATTGAAATGATAGAGGCCAGGCAACCTTGGAGTGGAGGGTCCGAATCATGACACGCATGATTCGAATCTTTGATACGACGTTGCGGGATGGGGAACAGTCTCCTGGCGCCAGCATGAATATCGAAGAAAAGCTGCTCGTCGCAAAACAATTGGCACGACTGAATGTGGATATCATTGAAGCGGGTTTTGCTTTTAGCTCGCCTGGTGATTTTGAAGCGATTCAACGTATTGCTCAAGAAGTCGAAGGCCCGGTGATCTGTAGCTTAGCTCGGGCCAAACCTGAAGACATTGATCGAGCGTGGGAAGCACTGAAGGGTGCACCCAAACACCGAATTCATACTTTTCTGTCGTCGTCAGACATTCATCTGAAACATCAGTTTCGGATGACTCGTGAAGAAGCCATGACGCGAGCCGTGGAAATGGTTCGCCATGCACGAAGCTATGTCGAGGATGTTGAATATTCACCGATGGATGCGACGCGTTCAGATCTTTCATATCTCTGTGAAGTGGTC
>JAJDBQ010000066.1 GCA_029261255.1 Nitrospirales bacterium | reverse complement strand
AGCCAACAAGTGGGATTGGTTGTATTCGCGTTCTCGTAGCCGTTGCGGATGCAGAGGAACCGGCATGAGGAGATCGATGGGTGGTAGTGCGGGTAATGCGGATATCATTTTCTGAATGAACGGCTTGGTCAGCGAGCGTTTGCCCCGATATTTGAACAAGGCGATCGCTTCTTTGAGCAGTGGTTGATATGGGAAAAGACTCCACGTTTGGTTGAAGGCAGGGGATTTGGTTCGACAGGCTCCGCATTCATGGTCTGGACTATGAGATAAGGCCACTGAAGATGTATAGGGGACACCACAATGCGGGCAACATGGTCCTGAAATGGGAGCGACTGTTTCCCAGCATGTGTGGCAAACAAATGGAACTGGGTCATCCCATAATGGCGAGTCGCAACTGGCGCACGTCGCCGGGAAGATGACGTGGAGGAACTTCCGAAAGAAGCCAGCTGTGGATGAGAATCGGGACATGGTGAATCTTGCAATTGTGGGTATGTTGAAAAAAGTCACCAGCGGCGTTTTCGCCATTGTACCGTGCTCACGTACTGAGAGTACGCTCCGCGCGTCGCAATGGCTGCGGCCTTGCTGGATGACTGTTTTGAGCGTGCCCATCGGAATTTGACAGTGAATGCTTCTTTGTCAAATGCCGGCCAATTCCCGGAAATGTCCAACAGGCCCATTGTCTGTTTTGTGAAAACAAAGCCACCATGCTCATATCGCCCATCCTTGGACCGGATCCTGAATTATGATATACGATGAGGGTTGCTCCTGTCCGAAGCACTAATGCGTATCGTGAGGGAAGGTCCGTAGGCCTGCTATTGCATGATTCACTGCCAACATGTTTGTAAAGAATATAGGCGAAGCGCCATGCCCGTGGTGGCCTTACGTGATCTGAACCTACATATTTCTCAAGGCGAGTTTTGTGCGTTGATGGGGCCCAGCGGGAGTGGAAAAAGTACGCTCTTACATTTAGTGGCTGGGTTGGATTGGGTGACGTCTGGCGAGATCATGCTGGATGGTTGTTCCTCCCTCGCGTTTGGTGATCGTGAATGGACGCAGTGGCGTCGGGAAAAAATCGGGATGGTGTTTCAAGCTTTTCATCTCATCCCAGGATTAACCATCGAAGAAAATGTAGCGTTGCCGTTACGCTTGCGAGGCGGATCTTCCACCTCTGTGCGCAAACAGGCGCTTGAAATGTTGGAGAAAGTTGGTATGGGTCATCGACTTGGACATCGATCGCATGAATTATCCGGAGGGGAGCAACAACGTGTCGCGGTTGCTCGAGCCTTTGTGCATCGTCCGCGATTGATTGTTGCTGATGAACCCACAGGAAATTTGGATGGGCCGACTGGCGAAAGTATTGTCGCGCTTCTTCGACAATGCGCCCAAGAGTTTGGGCAAACAGTGCTCTTAGCCACGCATTCGCTGACGGCAGCTCAAGCCGCCGATCGAGTGCTTACTATTCGAGACGGAGAGTTGGAGTAAAAATTTATGGATCTTTCATCGGTCATCGCAGGTGTAGAATTTCCTATTGGACTCATGAATGCTTCAGGAGCGTTGTGTGTCACGCAGGCTGAATTAGAGGCGTTAGGGGAGTCGGAGGCCGGTGCGATTGTCACCAAGTCGATGACCCCACTGGCGCGCGAGGGGAATCCTCTTCCACGGTATGTCGCGATCGAGGGAGGGTCGATTAATTCCATGGGTTTGCCAAACCTTGGATATCCCGCTTATGTGAAACTGATTCCTGAATTAAAGCGCTTTAAGAAGCCGGTGATTGCCAGTTTAGCAGGCTTGCACCCCGATGATTTTATAGAGGGAGCAAAAGCCCTCAATGCGTCAGGGCCAGATTTAGTCGAAGTCAATTTGTCTTGTCCTAATATTGCAGGAAAACCGCAGATAGGGTATGACGTTGACGAAACGGCTCAACTATTGAGTGCTATTCGAAACATTTTTTCCATTCCTTTTGGCGTGAAGCTCCCGCCGTATTTCGATCCGATTCATCATCAACAAATTGCTGGAGTCTTACAACGAATTGGCGTGGCCTTTGTCACGGTGATTAATTCCGTGGGGAATACCCTCGTGGTAGATCCGGAGCTGGAACGAGTGGTGATCAAACCAAAGGGGGGCTTTGGCGGGCTTGGCGGGCGAATCATTAAGCCTGTGGCGTTGGCCAACGTCCGAGCGTTTTGGAAGATCTGGGGTGATCGAATTCCGATCATTGGCACCGGTGGAGTGGAAAACGGTACCGATATATTTGAACACGTATTATGTGGAGCTTCAGCGGTGCAGATTGGCACTGTTTTGGTAGAGGATGGCGTTGGGGTCTTTACTCGACTTGCACGGGAAGTGACTGAGTGCCTGGAAAGAAAAGGATATCCGTCGTTAATGGCTTGTCGAGGGAAACTCCAAGAGATGGAGTGAACGGTTCTTCTCAAAACCGAGGAGAAGACTAGACTTTGGTCGCTGAAGGACCCTTAGGAATAATGTCCAATGCGATGGCTTGGCGGAGGAGCTGAGCGACGTTCCGAACACGGAGTCGTCTCATAAGGTTAAACCGATGAACTTCGACGGTTCGAACGCTAATAGCTAATCGTTGCCCTATTTCTCGATTCGTACAGCCTTGAGCAACCAAGCGGAGAATTTCTTTTTGCCGCGAAGTAAGGGATTGGCCTTGGGGCTCAGATTCTGAAGTGGCTTCAATCGGGCCAGGTTCTTCGATGTTATCTATGGACATTTCTCGTTCGTACCCCACGCATTTTTGATTAGTCGTTTTAACATAGGCCCCGCTTCTGGGACAACCGTATCCATGTTCAGATTTTTTTTACTCCTCGTCATCGAACATTTGCGTCATCGGCCCATTCGAGCCCTATTAACACTGTTTGGAGTGGCCATTGGGGTGTCGGCCTGGCTCGCGATTCGAGTGGTCAATGGGGAAGTCTATCAATCATTTGAACAATCGGTGGAATCGGTTGTCGGGGAAGCGTCGATAACCATATCCGGGGCATCTTCGGGCATGGATGAGGAAATTCTAGAGGTTATTCAACGACATCCAGGTGTGCGGTCGGCTAGCCCGGTTCTCAAAATCGAAGCTGAAAGTCTTGCCGGTCCGTTGGCAGGACGCCCCCTTCTTATTTGGGGGATGGATCTCGTGGAGCAGGCAAAAGATTGGGAGTCAGAGGGGGCTTCAGGGATCTTGCAGCAAGATGGCTGGGAACAGTTCGTTGCCCCGGCTACCGTTTTTTTAGAAGAAGACTTGGCTACCAAGCTTGGCGTGCGTCAAGGCCAAGCGGTCTCAGTGAGGGTTAAGGGAGAGGTTCATGAGCTGAGCGTTGGCCGGGTGTTGAAATCGTTTGGTCTTCAGGGGGGTATCCAGAATCAGGGGGTCATGGATATCGCTGCAGCCCAATGGAAATTTGGGTTATTGGGCCGACTTCATCATGTGGAGATTGTGCCTGAATCTACTGCCGTCGTTTCGACCTTGATCCATGAGCTGCAATCGATGATGCCAGAGAATGTTCAGGTCAGCCAGTCTTCTCGACGCAACCGGCAAGTTGAGTCCATGCTACGAGCCTTTCAAATGAATCTCACGATGTTGAGTGGGATTAGTCTGCTGGTTGGGATTTTTCTGGTGTATAACACTACGGCCTTTTCGGTGGTGCATCATCGTCAGGAAATTGGCATTCTCCGATCGCTAGGTATGGAGCGACAATCCATTACGAAACTATTTCTCTTTGAAGCCGGGGTGTTGGGTGCTCTCGGAGGTGTTGTAGGCTGTTGGATGGGGGTGATGCTGGCGCGGTGGTTGACTGTGATGATTGGCGAGAATGTGGGGGAACTCTATGGTATGACATCATTGTTGGCCATGCCAGTTCCCTTGCCGATGTACATAGAAGCGATGTGTTTAGGTATAGGTGTCTCATTATGTGGAGCTCTTCGACCTGCGTGGGAAGCGAGTACGATGGCGCCGGTTCAAGCGTTAGCTGCAGGACATTCACAAGCTGAAGACCATCAAGATGTACAAGGATCGAAATGGGTGGTCGCGGTTTCATTGTTAGGCGCAATGATATTGAGTCAGATACCTGCGGTTCAGGACATTCCTATAGGAGGATATGCGTCGGCCTTCTGTTTGCTTCTGGGAGGCGCAGCGGCGGGGCCTGCGTTGTCCCAATGGTTTAGCCGATGGAGCCAACGGAGATTGGGCCCACGAGTTGGATTATTGCCTACTCTCGCAGCAGAGCAAATGGGTCGAAACCCACGGAGGACGAGTGTCACGATGGCAGCCATCATCGTGGGGCTGGCTATATTAGTGGGGGTGGGAATTATGATCCAAAGTTTTCGGCAGACCGTGGAGCTCTGGATTGAACAAACATTGATGGCAGACATTATCATCGCACCCACGTCGTGGTTAGGCGAACCGGAGCCTTCTGGCAAGAATCGAGGCCTACCACGAATGCTTGTCACAGAAGTCTTAAACATTCCTGGAATCGAGGCGGTCGATCCGTATTTCGAAACAAGTGTTGAGACGACCGGAGAAACAGTCGCGTTGGTATCACGAGATGTACGTCTTCATGCTGAGCGTAGCCAGTATCTATTTCTGACGGGCGAATCATCTGCCGTGTTAGCTCAGGTCGTGGCTGATCACGGTGTGATCATTTCTGAAGTGCTGGCCAAACGACTAGGGGTGAGTGTGGGTGAGTTATTGCCTTTAAGGACCTCAGATGGCATGGAGCAATTCCCTGTAAAAGGGGTGTTTTATGATTACGCGACCGATGGCGGAAAAGTGGTGATGGACCAAGGTCTCTTTCTAGAGAAATGGGGTGAACAAGACGCCACGGTCTTTGCCGTCTATCTGCAGGAAGGGCAGAAGCTTTCAGCTGTCCGCCAGGAAATTGAACACTCATTAGAAAATACGAGGCCAATCATCACGATCAGCAATGGGGAATTGAAACAAGAAATACTCAATATTTTTGATCGAACATTTCGTGTGACCTATATCTTGGAACTCATTGCCTTGAGTGTCGCGGTACTGGGCATTATGAATACACTCCTCACGGCTGTTCTGGAGCGGCGACGGGAACTGGCCACGCTGAGGGCGATAGGCGCAAGTGGCCGACAAATTCAAGGTTTAATCATTTGGGAGGCTTGTTATTTAGCAGGGTTAGGGGCAGTCGTGGGTATTGCCGTAGGCATGGCCTTGTCAGTCGTCTTAATCAAAGTGATTAATAGACAATCCTTTGGCTGGACCATTCAGTATACTCTCGCCTGGGAAACTATTGGGATGGCGCTCTTTGTGGCCTTAGCCGCAGCATTAATTGGCGCCTGGGCCCCAGCCCGCTGGGCCAGCCGTCAGACCATTGCAGATGATTTACGCTATGAATGAGCCTCGCTTTCTTTTCTTTCCCCGCGGCAAAGATCGTAGGTACAATGTCGTAATATTATGAAGGCTGAAATAAAAGCAAAGGTGAAAAAATTTGGCAACAGTGCGGTTATTCGCATTCCTTTACATGTCCTTGAGGGGGGCTTCTCCCAATCTGGAGGAAGAAGTGGTGATTAGGGAAGAGAGGATGCATTGTAGTAGAACCCATCCATCTCAAAAAATTCAACCTCAAAAATCTTCTTGAGGGCATTACTCCAAGTAACCTACATTCAGCCGTAGATTTTGAGGAGCCACAAGGCAAAGCAAAAATGATCCGTATTTTCTGACGAACTTGCAGAGGTGCGAGCAAAAATAATTGCCCTTATTGAATGAGATCTTAGATTTAACAAGTTAGTTGGAACGACGATGAACAGACAAAAAAAAATCAAACAAGCACTGAAGAAAATCACGCAAAAGCTGAATGCCAAGAAACAACCCAAAAAAAAAGGCACATATGTTTGTAAGGCTGACCGAGCCGCACTCCAAGCCAAAGAAAATTTAGAGAAAGACTTGCCACCAGAGTAAAGGTTCCGTGACACATCATCCATTTTTCATGTGGGCAATCCCGGCATTTCTTTCGGAAATCTATTTTTTGTCTTCCCTCAAAGATTATTAAGAGCTGAAATACGAGCTTACTCGTTCATTCAATTACACTGTTCAATCGGTTCTTGGTGATACCGAGTTTCGCCCCGGCAGGCGAGGTCCTTTTGTTTCGGCAAAAGGACCCAAAACCATTGACGCGCAGTCCGTCCACATTACATGGGATGAACGTCAGAGGGAGAGCGGACCAACTCACTGCGCTCCAACATGGCCCGCAGGCTGAGAAGAGGTCCATCCCAAGAGCTAGCCCGCAGGCGTCGGCGTTAAGATGAAGACATACGATATAGATAGTTAAATGGATTTTTCTCCAGTTTGTCGGCAAGACAGACTATGTGTATGATATGATGAATTTATACACAGAATAGGGGGAATGTTATGCGAACGAATATTGTCATTGATGATCAATTGATCACTGACGTTCAAAAGGTGACGGGCATTAAAACGAAAAAAGGGGTGGTAGAAGAAGGTCTAAAGCTTCTCCTTCGCCTCAAACGCCAAGAGATGGTGAAAAATCGACGAGGAAAGTTCAAATGGATCGGAAATCTTGAAAAGATGAGGCTTGATAAAAAGGCATGATCTGTGTCGATACGTCAGTATGGATAGACTACTTCAATGGAAAAATCTCAAAAGAAACAGATTGTTTGGATTCGTTACTCGGGAACCAAGAAATACTCATAGGAGATCTTATCCTGACGGAAATTCTTCAAGGGTTCCAGGAAGACCGTCATTTTCGAGAAGCTCAGAACATGCTGGAGAGTTTCCCTGTCCAGTCAATGCTTGGAATGCCACTCGCCATCAAAAGCGCGACAAATTATCGTGCACTCCGAAAGCGTGGGGTCACGGTTCGAAAGACCATTGATGTCATGATCGGTACCTACTGCATAGAAAACCACATTCCCTTACTCTACGCTGATCGAGATTTCGATCCCATGGTTCGACATCTGGGACTTCAGTCGGTTCTGTAAGCGCCCTTTACACTCAAATACATTTGCAGGTGGACAGTCCGACATTTTTATCGGGAATCCACTTGAGTTTTTCCCTTAAAGCAATATTGAGAGCAGGAACAAGGCCTACTGGTTCATTCAACCATAGTGTTCAATAGGTTATTAGTGTTGCCGAGTCGAAACCCGGCATTTATCGTTGTTTGGGGAAACGTTAGTTGTATCGAAACGAATTAGGCAGAGCAGGTTTCGGTTTGGGGGTTTTGTGTGCCTTGGTAATTCACTTCTACGGTAAAGCCGCTATCTTCGATCATGCTCCAGACTTCTTCATGGGCGAGGCCTGGTGTGGTGAGGTAGCCATCGACAAAGAGGGAATCGGCCACATAGAGGGCTAATGGTTGGAGGGAGCGGAGGTTCTTTTCTCGCCCACCGGCGGCGCGTATTTCGGTTTGTGGATGAAAGAAGCGGAAAAGACACAGAATGGTGAGACACCGGGCTGGAGTTAAATCATTTTTTTCTCCAAAGGGTGTGCCGTCTACTGGATAGAGCATATTAAGCGGAATCGAATCGGGTTGAACCTCTTTTAACGCCAAGGCTAAATCTACTAAATCTTCATCTTTTTCGCCCATCCCGACAATCCCGCCGCTGCATAGTTCTAAGCCTGCGGCCCGTGCATGCTTCAGGGTGTCCACGCGATCTTGGTAGGTATGCGTGGAGCAAATGGAGGGATGAAACGCTTCACTGGTGTTGAGATTGTGATTGACTCGATCGACGCCTGCCTCTTTTAGTTGACTGGCTTGCTCGCCGTTTAACAGTCCGAGTGAACAACAGACTTGAATGGGAATTTCATTTTTTATTTTTTTGACAGCGGTGGAAATCTGTGTGATTTCTGATTGCAACGGTGAACGGCCGCTGATGACGATGCAATAGCGTTGAGCTTTCGCGTCTGCAGCGCGGCGTGCGCCTGCCATCATTTTTTCTGGGGACAATAACGCATAGCGATCAATGGGTGCGTCAGAGATTGTTGACTGTGAGCAATAATGACAATCTTCTTGGCATGCCCCGCTTTTGGCATTCAAGAGCATTTGCAAGCGGACGGTGTTGCCAAAATATCGTGAGCGAATCGTATAGGCGGCATTCACCAGATCGAGGAGTTTTTCTTGAGGGGTAGCCAAAATCTCTAAGGCTTCTTCTCGTGTGGGGGATGCGCCGTTGAGGACTCGGTCAGCAAGTTCTTGGTAGCTCGTCATGAGTTTTTCCTCTAGAGAAATATTTTATCCGCCTACTAATTGTCGGGGTGGTAAGAGCGGGTGTTCTGATTCTGGAATCGTAATTTGAGGGGCATCCGCCCACATTTTTTCTAAGGCATAGTACTGCCTGATATCAGTTTTGAAAATATGGACGATGATGTCACCGTAATCCATTAATATCCAGTTCGCCGTATCTTTGCCTTCAATGATTGGATGCGTGTGATACTTCAGCTTCATTTCTTTTTCAATAAACGCGGCGAGACCGCGCACCTGACGTTCAGAATCTCCAGACGCAAAGATGAAATAGTCGGCAATCGAGGTCAGGTCTCCGATTTCCAACACCAGCACGTCTTCAGCCTTTTTGTCCTTGGCCGATTGCGCGATGAAGATGGCTTGTTCGGGAGAACGCGATGTGTTGGGTGTGGTAGTGCTGGTCATTGATATACTTCGTGTTCAATTATATAGGACTCCACTGAGGGCGGCAACCAATGTCCGATGGGGCGACGAAGAGCTATTTGCTTTCGAATCTGCGATGCCGACACCTCGCTAGGTGGAACCGATAGGAGGGTGACCTTTCTTCCAGAAGGTAGGTCAATATCCAGCAGCGCATTGGATTCTTTGTCCAGGTTCTGAAGGTTGGCAAGCGGAATGTGAGGCAGAAGTGAAAGTTCCTGAAGCTGGGCGAATGTGGCTCCTGGTCTGGAGCAGACGATCATGTGGCATATATTGAGTAAATGAGTGGCTTGTTTCCAGCTTGGAAATTCTAAAAAAGCATCCAATCCGATAATAAAACCCAATTCCGTCCCACTGGGAAATTCCTTTTTAATCTGGGTGACGGTGTCGATGCTATATGACACTGTAGGTTCCAAGGTTTCCCGAGCATCAACTGCAAAAGACTCACACGATTCTGTGGCCAGTTTGGCCATTTCCAATCGATGGTGGGCCGGAGCGAGGGACATGGCTGGCTTATGTGGCGGATCACCTGTGGGAATGAAGATCACTCTGTCTAGCGAGAGCGCCTGGAGCACATGATTGGCAATGTGCAAGTGTCCGTTGTGGATTGGGTTGAAGCTGCCGCCTAGAAGACCAATAAACATGGGGTATGGATCTTTTTTATGCTGTGAGGGAACAAATTCGCCTGCAGGGTTTTTTTATGAATAATGCGATCAGTGAGCGTAAGGCGTGGAAGAAATAAATAGACAGGAAAAGGTTTTGGTTTTTCTCTTTTGCTTTAATCCGATTTGCTCCCTACTACTTACTTCTAACTTTTCACTATTTAGGGGGTTAGGGCCAGATTATCTCGATGAATGACTTCTTCATATTCTAAGGCGCCCAAAATTTCTTGAATCTCTGTCGACTGCTTCCCCTTGATTCTCTCTAAAGCTTCAGCAGAATAATTCGTAATGCCTTTCGCGAACACAATTCCTTCCTTGGTCGTACAGCTGACGGGGTCACCGTTAAGAAATCGGCCTTTGACGTCAATGATCCCTGATGCTAATAAGCTTTTTCCTCGGAGGACAAGTGCCGCGACGGCCCCTTCATCAAGCATGAGCTCCCCTTTTGGGCGCAGCGTAAAGGCAATCCATTGCTTGCGGTTGGTCAGTGCCGATTGCTTGGACGCGAAGAATGTACCACTCGGGTTCCCCTCAAGTGCTTGGGGAAGGGCATTTGGCGTTTCTCCATTTAACAAGAGTGTGGGTACGCCAAATCTTCCGGCCTGTTTGGCCGCTTGAATTTTTGTGACCATCCCTCCACGACTCGCTTGGGTTCTTGAGACTCCTGCCAGGCTTTCAATCCGTTTGGTAATGCTTGGCACATGGGGAATGAGTTTGGCTGAGGGATTGATATGAGGGTCTGCATCATAGAGCCCATTG
>JAJDBQ010000065.1 GCA_029261255.1 Nitrospirales bacterium | reverse complement strand
CAACCCCATCGGGCAAGTGTCAGAATATCTTCATCAGAAATAGCAAAACGGTTTCGGTCCTCAAGAGAGACCGGCACGTTTTTGACCATCTTGCTTCCTCCGATATCGTAAATCAGTTTGAATTCTTTGCTGCCGGAAATTTTGTGAAGAATGGGCTGAAAGCCAAGTTTGAGTGTTGGTTTGAACACATAATATTCATCGGGATTGACCGTTCCCTGAACGACGTTCTCCCCGAGCCCATAGGATGCATTGATCAGCACGACATCAGGGAAGCCGGTTTCTGTATCAATCGTGAAAAGGACTCCCGCCGTCGCCAGATCAGAACGCACCATCTGCTGCACCCCAATAGAAAGGGCAATTTTGAAGTGGTCGAACCCTTTGTCAACTCGATAGGAAATGGCCCGATCAGTAAACAACGAAGCAAAACACCGTTTGCAGGTTTCCAGTAACGAAAGATCTCCTTGGACATTCAGGTAAGTTTCCTGTTGTCCGGCAAAACTGGCATCGGGCAAATCCTCTGCCGTGGCGCTGCTCCGAACGGCCACATCCGCAGGCCCCTTGTGCCCTTCACTTAATTCTTGGTAGGCAATGAGAATGAGATCTTCCAGATCAGAGGGAAGAGTTGAGCCAAGAATCGCGTGACGGACCTGCCTGCCACGCTGCCGAAGGTTTTCGAGATCATTGGTATCAAGATCTCTCAGAATGTCATGAATCGCTGAATCAATTTTGGCTTCATGAAGAAAATGTCGATAGGCCTCAGCGGTAATGGCAAATCCGTTTGGAATTTTGACTCCCTGAGGCGTTAATGCTTGATACATTTCACCAAGGGAAGCATTCTTTCCGCCGACAAACGGAATATCCTCTGCGCGTATTTCTTCAAACCAACGGATGAATTTGGCTTGCGAAGTTTTGACGATCATGATTAAGTGGTTCCGGGTTGCAAGTTCTTCAGGAAAATTTGTTAATACACATCATAAGGATCAAAGGCGGTGACGTGTTCACTTGATTTTTTACGGCCCGAGAGAGAAACCGACTTCCCGCAATTTGGACAGGTAAATTGTTCGACTTGTGTTTCTTCAGAATATTTGCTGCTGGCCATGACTTGAGGTGGCCACGTACAGTGACAGAGTTGAAATCCTAAGGATTGCCTTATTTCCACATGACCAAGCTAAATCGCTCGTTCAGCTTCCTTAATTTTCTGTTGAATGGTCTTTTGGGCTTCACCCTGTGGGAGTTCATCGGTGGCCGATTGTAAAAGGTCAATGACCCCCTTTACTGCCGGAACCCCCTTGTGTAAGCGCTTCCAAGCTTTGGAGAAGATTGCTTTTTTGATGTATGTGTTCCATGCTGTTCCCTTGCCGTTGATGGATGCCGTGAGCGCCTCTCTGCTACAGCATGGTGAAAATGTTTCAATCTAGTAGAGGGCTCATCGGCATATTTCCCAACGTTTCTGTCATTCCCGCGAAGGCGGGAATTCAGGTGTCTTTTACCGAAGACGCATCTCTGCCTTAAGCAGCAGGGATGATGCTTGCCTGGGTGATAAAAGCTCCGCTGCCTAATCTAAGGCAAATGCGATATTGGCATTAATCCTATACTTGATGATCTTGTTGTTCTTTACTTGGGCGTTCATGTCTTTGATGTAAATAGATTTGATTCCATGAACGGATTTGGATGCCCGTGTCACAGCTTTCGAAGCTGCATCTTCCCAGCTCTTGGTCGATTCGGCTAACACTTCGATGACTTTCAACATGTCTGCCATGGCTCAACCTCCTTGTGTGATAATGAGATGAAATGGACAATGAATGAAAAGTATATTTCCAATCTAAAATTTCTTCTTCTAGGGAATTACCCATTGGGCGATGGCTGGTAACGAGCCATGGGATTAAATGGGGCGAGTATGCGGATATACCGCAAAACATCCCATCGCTCCTCTTCGGTCAAACGATTAGACCACCCATGCATAGGAGAAAAAACAGCGCCATAGGTGATAATCGTCATGAGTTCCCAGTCAGTTTTAGACCGAGATTGCAGTGAATGAAAATTGGCAGGTTGAACCATTAAGAATTGGGTGTCTGGTCCGTCTCCGGTTCCATTTGTTCCATGACAAAGCGCACAATGCTTTTCATAGAGCACTTTTCCTTCTTGAGGGTTGCCATAAGGCTCTTGGCTAAAACCCGACATTGGGCATGCCAGTATGACCAGAACACATAAATAACCAATCACGTGAAATTGTCGACTCATCCTTGTGCACTCCTTCCCTTTGTTCGAAGCCTACGCTTTCTTTTGTTCTCGCGAACATCTAGTGTTCGTAGACAAAACGCCTACGGGACTTGAATCGATTTGAGATATGATAACAATTGCCAGATCCGCCCTCGTACCTGATCAGCCCATTCGGTTTCAATCGAGACTTCATCATCTGGTATTCTGAACCACACTCCAAAAACCGGCATCTCGCGTGTTCCATGACTGGGCACATCCACACGGCCATCAATCATGCGATAGGCCTTCCAGAAGGGAAAAGTCCCTTCGTTGCGTTGACGCAAAGTAGTCAGATCTGCAGGTTTCGGATTGAGAGAAGAGGCTTTTGGCCCATTCCCCTTCGCTCGGGGCCCGTGGCAGATTTTGCAAAACTTTTCAAACAGATAACGGCCACCTCCGATCACTTCTTGTTTTTGGGCCAATGCGGAGCTGGCCATAATCCCTAACGTCGTCATCGCAAGAACAACCGTCCACCCCATAGATCGTATAAATGTATTCATATGATTTTCCTGGTTAGCTAATAAAACAGCAGCCCGCCTCCCGTTTCCGCCACACATGTCTACCCTGATTTTGTAACGCTCGATTTTCTAAAGTGCGGGGGTCAAAGATTTCTCCGCAGTTGATACAACGCCATTCCTCAATCCAAATCTTATTGCGATCACCCTCCATATTGAGGCACGCATCAATCACCATAAATCCCATACAGTGCGGGCATTTCATTCGTTGACCTCCTTGGTGCTGTTCTTCGTCATCAGAGGAAAAGCAGGCTATTCATTGTGTACGCGAATCAATTAGAGAGAACGCGTTCATATCTACAGACATCATCATTTGACAGTTCTAGAAGATCAATCTTCATGCCAGACATAATGTATTGGCAAGAATCTGAAAAGTTTTAACCGTCACGAAAGAGCGAAGGGTCCCTATCTTATTGAAACCCTTGGGAATGCTTGAAAGTGGTTACACGTATTAAATGGGAAAACAAGAAGAGCAATGGAATGAACTTTTAGGAAAGGAGGATGCCAAAAAGAATTGGGGTGCGGAGAATGCTGGAAAATGTTGCATAGTGCCCCACAAACAGTAAGAGGGGAGTCCCAATCCTCCTCAGACATACAGAAGGTAGAGCCTGGGCCAGGATCTATCCGAAGAAGGGTTCAATCGATGTTCAAGACGTTGACCTTACGTCGAACATGCCGTCTATTTCTGCCATCTCTGCAAGAAGTTGGTGGGGATCCATCACAAAGTAAGTAGCCTAATGACCGATATCAGATATGCCAATTCGATCTTGCCGATGGAGGCATCGCGACTTAGGGAAAGTTTAACCCTGAAAGTGTGGGAGATGGAAAAAATCTATAGGGTTTATTGGCACATTAAATCAGTTGCCGATTGACCAGCAGTCTAGGACCATATTGATGCATCCTGCGCTACTCGAAGAATGCAGGAGTGCTGGTTGACATCCTCAATGGATAAGGGCTACCCACGATTCTGCCTTACATGATAAAAGCATCGGCCATAAATGATTAGGTTAATGACGATCACAAAAAGGCCGATTGCCATTTGAGTTGGGCGGGTGAGGCCACTGGGATAAATTATTGGAATAAGATAGTACTCAATGAAGCCACCAGTGTATCCAGATTGGCCGGCGAGATGTCGGAATTGTTGTTCCAGAGGGGTTAGCGGACAGATCCAACCTTGAACCTCAATAAGCGCTCCCCAAACGACGGAAGGAAGGTGGAAGATACTGACCCATTTCCAGCGTATCACAAGGATCCCGCCAAAGAGGACGAAACAGATAAAGGCCAAGTGAATAATAACTAAAAAGTCAGCAATGATCCGTTCGAGCATCCTGGAACCCTTCCTGCCTGTGCACCCTTCACCTTTCTAAAAATCGGAGAGGTATTGTGGAATCTGCAGTATATGTATTATTTGGCGGTGGTTATCACCATTCTCTGAATATCTGATGGCTTTTGAAAAAAGAGGTCTCTACAAAACGTGATTCGAATGGTCTGGAAAATTAAGAAATGGATTGGATTATTCCTTTGGGAAAGTTGTCTGTCCCAAGTCTGAGGTTAGAGACTTTTCGTCAACTCTTGCATCTATTCAATAGGGAGAAACATTATTCAGGACTGATTGCGAAGATCAACGCGGTGGTGGCACCAGCAATCAATAAGGTTCGAAGTCCGGCCCATAGCCAGAATGTTTGGCTCACCTGCCCTAAATACACTCCAAGGGAAAAAATTAAGATCAAGGCCATGCCAAAGGCTGATTCCAGGGGGAATGCGCTGAAAGGTTCAACGGAAGGCGCGAGCCAAAAGGGTAAAAGAATAAGCAGTGAGATGGTTAAGGGGGCCATGCCATTGACGAAGGCAATGAACATGGGGAGGAGGCGAGCGGCCTGGCCATGGGCTGACTCGCCTAAATCGGTTCCCATCGCTTGTTCTAATTGCCTCAGTTCAAGTTGTTTCTCTGCGGCCTCGCTGATATAGGCGCTACTGACACCGCTCATGCCTAAGGCTATGGCGACTCCAAGGCAGGCATTGATGACCATGGGTAACCTGACGTCCTCGC